>NZ_BDLR01000043.1:0-7355 GCF_002049395.1 Carboxydocella sp. JDF658
ATCGGCGGTTCATTTCGTGTTCCTGAGGTAATGGCCCAGTCAGGTTGTATTTTAAAAGAAGTGGGGGCTACCAATAAAACTAAGCTCAGTGATTATGAACAAGCTATAGGTCCTAATACGGGCTTGTTATTGAAAGTACACACCAGTAATTACCGGATAGTAGGTTTCACTCAGGAAGTTGGCCTGGCTGATTTGGTAGAACTGGGTAAACGTTATCAATTGCCGGTAATGGAGGATCTGGGATCCGGATTTTTGGTAGACCTGGCTGCTAGAGGTATCGGTGATGAGCCTACTGTTCAGGCATCAATTGCCGCCGGGGCGGATGTCGTCACTTTTTCAGGGGACAAGCTTTTAGGAGGACCGCAGGCTGGTATTATCGTCGGCAAGAAAAGTCTTCTGGACAAAATGAAAAAACATCCTTTAAACCGGGCTTTGCGAATCGATAAAATGACTGTTGCTGCCCTGCAGGCAACATTGCTGGCTTATCTTGAGCCGGAAGGAGTATGGCAGGAAATACCTACTTTGCGCCTGCTGACCTTAACTGCTGACCAGATACAGGACAGAGCAGAAAGTCTGGCAACTTCTCTTCGTACTGTATTGCATGATAAGGCTGAGGTTCAAGTAGTAGCTGAGGTCAGTGAGGTAGGAGGAGGCGCAATGCCCTTAACTAGTTTGCCTACTTATGCAGTCAGAATAAAGTTTGTACAACGAGACTGTCAACTGATGGCAGAGCGTTTGCGGCAACAGGATAGGCCGATATTGGTACGTATCAAGGATGAGGGGATCCTGCTGGATTTGCGCACTGTTTTACCTGGAGAGGAAAAGATGATTTTATCAGCTTTTACCAGTTTGATGGAGGGAGAGAGCCGATGAAGCGGGTTATTATCGGCACTGCTGGCCATGTTGACCATGGCAAAACTACCCTGGTCAAGGCCCTAACCGGGCATGATACTGACCGGCTGAAAGAGGAAAAAGTACGGGGCATTTCGATTGAACTGGGATTTGCTCCTTTTACCTTACCTTCTGGACAAAGAATCGGCCTGGTGGATGTACCGGGCCATGAGCGCTTTATTAAGAATATGTTAGCCGGAGTTGGTGGCATTGACCTGGTAATGCTGGTTATCGCTGCCGATGAAGGAATTATGCCGCAAACCAGAGAACACCTGGATATTATTAATTTACTTCAGGTTAAGGGCGGCGTTGTGGTGATAACCAAGGCGGACCTGGTAGAAACTGAATGGCTGGATCTTATCCGCGAAGAGGTAGAAGAAGTTTTAAAAGATTCAGTGTTAGCTGGCGCACCGGTTATTGCTGTTTCAGCAATGACTGGACAGGGAATTCCCGAGTTAATTGCTGTTCTTGAAAAACTGGTTAGTGATATTGAGGAGAGACCTGCGACCGGCCAGGCGCGTTTGCCGATTGACCGGGTCTTTACGATAACAGGCTTTGGCACTGTGGTTACCGGGACTCTGATTAGTGGCCGCCTTCAGATGGGACAGGAAGTTGTACTGTTACCTTCTGGTAAACAAAGTCGAATTCGCAGTTTACAGGTGCATGGTAAAAGGGTGGAAGAGGCGAGAGCGGGCCAGAGAGTAGCCGTTAATTTGCACGGCCTGGAAATAAACGAGGTGGATAAAGGAGAAGTTTTAACCGTTCCTGGCGCCTTCGTCCCCACTTATCGTCTGGATGTGGAACTGGAAGTATTGCCGACTGTTGAAAAGGCATTACAACATGGTCAAAGATTGCGTTTCTATCTTGGAACCAGTGAGGTTTTTTGCCGTTTGCGCTTACTGGATCGAGAAGAATTGGAAGCTGGAACCAGAGCCCCGGTACAGCTTGTACTAGAACAACCTGTGGTAGCAGCCAAAAGAGACCGGTTTATAGTACGTACTTACAGTCCAATGCATACTGTGGCGGGAGGTCAGATTATCGACGCCCATCCACCCCGTCACAGGAGATACCAGGAAGGACTAAACGAGCAATTGCTGCAAAAACTTAAAGGAGAGCCGGATGAACTATTGTTGAATGTAATGAAATCCACTTCATCCGCCCTGCTTACGTGGGAGGAACTGATTAAAAAGGCACAGCTCTCACAAGAGGAGGGCCAGGCTGCTCAACAAGTTCTTCTAGGCAGAGGAGATGCTCTGGAAATCAGTGTGGAAAAGCAAAAGTATGGAATAGCCCGGGATATTTATCTACTATGGTTGGATACGGTCAAACAGATTTTACAAAAATATCATCAACAGTATCCGCTGCGGCGCGGTTTTTCTAAAGAAGAACTAAGGGGTAAACTGAATCTAAATTTAAGCAACAAAGAGTTTACTGCTTTGCTAAATATGTGGCAGCAGGATGGGGAGCTGCAAATCTTAGAACAAGATGTCGCCTTAAAAGATTTTCAACCAGAAGCAAAGGGTAAATTAGCCGAGGCAGTAGCCCAGGCAGAAACAGCTTTTCTGAAAGGAAAATTTCAGCCTCCGTCCTGGGCTGAAGTGGCGGAGAAATTACCAGTTTCACCCCAGCAGCAGGAGGAAGTGCTACTGTTTTTACAACAACAAGGCAGACTGATAAAAATAAGTGACGATTTATATTTTCACAGCCGGGCCCTAAAGGAAGCAAAGGATATTTTACTGGAACTTCTGGAAAAACATCAGGAAATAACACTGGCCCAGTTTCGGGATGCTTTGAACTCATCGCGCAAATACATGGTTCCCTTAATGGAGTATTTTGATCGGCAGCGAGTGACCAGGAGAATTGGGGATTTGAGGGTGAAATTTTAATGAACTTACGACAACTTGAGACCTTTTGTCTGGTGGTTGAACTGGGGTCATTCACTAGAGCTGCCCGGGTTCTGCATATGACCCAGCCGGCGGTTAGCTTGCAAATCAAAAATCTGGAAGAAGAACTGGGGCTGCCCTTGATCGAGCGCGGAGAAAAACAGCTAATTATTACAGACGGCGGTCATTTGCTTTACCGACAGGCCAAACGCATTCTCAGTGAATGGAATATTTTACAGGATGGGCTGGAGCAACTGAAAGCTTCCCAGACCGGTACAATCCGGCTGGCAGCTTCTACTATTCCCGGGGAGTATTTATTGCCTGTATTACTGGCTACTTTTCGCAATCACATTCCAGGAGTGTCCCTGGGGCTTAATATTACGGATAGTGAAGCAGTAGGACAGCTTTTACTGGAGCGGGCTGTGCATTTAGGGGTAACAGGTGTAGCTTTGAAAGATCCTTTGCTAGAATGTCAGCCCTGGCGGTCAGATGAGATTTTGCTAATCGTAGGGCCTGAACACCCCTGGTTTGGGGTGCAGGAAATTGAGCCAGGGCGTTTGTGGGAATCTCCCTGGATTTTACGTGAACAGGGGTCTGGAACCAGAAAGGTTGTGGAAACCAGATTACAAACTTTAAATATTGAGTTATCCCAGTTGCCGGTTTTGATGGAATTAGGATCCAGCCGGGCAGTAGTGACTGCTGTTGCTTCCGGTTTAGGTGCAGGCTGGGTAAGCAATTTAGCAGTTGCCGATATGCTTGCTGAAGGGAAAATTGCAGCTGTACGGGTCAAAGGTCTGGACTTGAGCCGCACCTTCTATCTATTGCGCCACCGGCAGGTGTTTCTTCCGCCAATTGCCCAAAAGTTTTATGAGTTCTTGTTAAAACAGGTTTAGCATGAAACACCTCCTGCTTTGCCAAACTAAAAACAAAAGCTGCAGGAGGGTTAGGGATGAAAGTTCAAGGAATTGCCAAAGCGATAGTGGATAAGCTTCTGGAAACCAGTAACCGTCTGGGCCAGGGCCGCAATTGTGGTGTGTTCGGTCTGGTCAATGAACAGGGTATTATCGATTGTATCACTCCCCTGGTTGAGGGGGGGATTTCAGGTTTGCCCCTGCGCCAGCTTTTAAAATACATCTGTAACATGGAAGGCAGACCTGTGATCGAAGGTTTGATGAGTTTGCCAGACAACGCCGTCTTCATTATTACACGGCCAGGGAAAAGCGGCTTGATTACTGATGTCAGTGGGATTAATTTTTTTGGCTGTTCTGTTGTGGCAATTGGTATTAAACATAAGCGTGTGGCTGGCATCGGTTATATTGATGTCAGGCCAGATTATTTCGACCTGGGAACTAAAGCCGAGCGAGTGGATCTAGATATACTGGCCGCTGATAATATGAATGAGGAGAGAAGAGTATTGCAAGCCAGTAATGAATTAGCCCAGAGATTTCTCTACCTATCAGAGCCTGTCTCGGTTGTAGAGACAGAGCTAAAACCCTGGCCAGGGCCCTTTTGCCAGCAAAACTGGCAGCTCCAGCGGTTTGAGGTAAATACTATTGCCAAAGAACTGGCTCAGGAGCTGGTAGTAAAGTCTACAGAGGTGGGACAAGGCCGGGAGGTAGCGGTAATCGGCATTGTGGATGAAAAGGGGCATGTTACCGGCATGGGAAAACCGGTAGTGGGTGGTATGGGTTATATCCCTTCCCGGCTAATTGCTTCCAGCGCTGTGGACATTAGTGGAAGGAGCCTAAAAGAAATTTATGCTAAACTGGTTCCGGAAAATGCCGTTTTTGTGCATACCCATCCTGGTGGAACCGGGGTCATGCATATGGGAGACGCTATGGCTGGACCGGGGACCTGGGGTAGACCGATTATCGCCATTGGTCACGACCAGGATGGCAACATAAAAGGGGCTACAGTAATTGAAGTCCGAGAAGAAATTTTCCGGCTGGCAGATGAAGATGAGAAAATCAGTCAGGAGTTTTTCCAGGCTGAGACTCCGGAAGCAGAAGCGGAAATCCGTAACCGCAAATTCGGGATTGCCCAGGAATTTACCGCTTTATGTAAAGCAATTGAGCTCGTCTAGACTTTATGCTAAAATTAAAAAATGATGCCAGTGGTTAAGGAGGCATCCTCCTTAACCATTTTTTGCGAGGGAGGGTATTACATGGGCTTTTTTAGCAAGTTAAAAGAAAGTCTGGCCAAAACCAGGCAGGTTTTCGTAGAAAAAATTGAGACTTTATTAACGGGATACCGTAAACCCGATGAGGAGTTTTTCGAAGAGCTGGAAGAAGCTCTGATTCAGGCAGACGTGGGTGTGACTACTTCCATGCAGCTCGTAGAAAAACTGCAGAAGATATGCAAAGAAAGGCGCATTGAAGATGCATCACTATTAAAAGATGTGCTTGCTGAAGAAGTTGCCCGAATTTTAGGAGAAGAGGATATTGAGCTTAATCTGAAAGGGCAGCCGTTTTCAGTAATTCTCGTAGTTGGAGTAAATGGGGTAGGGAAAACCACAACCATTGGTAAACTAGCCTGGTTTTTAAAAAGCCAGGGCAAAAAAGTCATTCTAGCAGCAGGGGATACTTTCCGCGCCGCTGCGATTGACCAGCTGGAAATCTGGGGAAACAGAGCCGGAGTAGAAGTGATCAAGCACCAGGAAGGCAGTGATCCGGCGGCAGTAGCCTTTGATGCTATGCAAGCTGCTAGAGCTAGAAAAGCTGATGTTATCATTATTGATACAGCCGGGCGGCTGCATAACAAAGTTAATTTGATGGAAGAATTGAAGAAAATTAAACGAGTGATTCAACGAGAAGTTCCGGATGCCCCCCACGAGGTTTTGCTGGTACTGGACGCTACTACAGGACAGAATGCAGTAAACCAGGCCAAGATCTTTGGTGAGGCTGCCGGAGTAACAGGGATTGTCCTTACCAAGCTGGACGGCACTGCCAAGGGTGGAGTGATAATTTCCATTAAAAACGAGTTAAAAGTGCCGGTGAAATTCATTGGCATCGGGGAGAAGATGGAGGACTTGAGGCCCTTTGCCCCCCATGAATTTGCCTCTGCCCTCTTTGACCGAAGTGATGCAAAGGAGATGTAGAAAAATGGCAATTGAAGTAGCGATAATTGGGGGAACGGGAGTTTATGATCCCCGCCTGTTTAGCGATTTACGAGATGAGTTGCTGGAAAATGAATATGGCACTGCCAGTGTAAAAATAGGACTTTACAAAGGCAAGGAAATAGCATTCCTGAATCGCCATGGGGCTGGACATTCTGTGCCCCCCCATCTGGTAAATTACCGGGCAAATATTAAGGCTTTAAAGGACCTGGGAGTTCAGAGGATTTTTGCAACAGCTGCAGTGGGTTCCCTGAAACAGGAATTCCCTCCCGGTGCTTTTGTCCTGGTAGATCAATTCCTGGATTTTACCAAACAGCGGGAATCCACCTTTTTTACCGGGGGCGAAAAAGGGGTTATTCATATTGATATGACTGAACCCTATTGTCCCCACTTGCGAGAAATCATCGCTCAGGCTGCAAGCAGAAAAGGCATCGAAATAGCCAAAGGCGGGGTGTATGTTTGTACTGAAGGGCCTCGCTTTGAAACCCCGGCGGAAATACGCATGTACCGTAGCTTAGGTGGAGATCTGGTTGGCATGACTTCCGTTCCGGAAGTGGTTTTGGCGCGAGAAGCGGAAATTTGCTATGCTACAATTGCCATGGTGACTAACTTTGCAGCTGGAATATCGCCCACACCTTTAACTCATACGGAAGTACTGGAAACGATGGCCCAGAATGCAAGCAAGTTGCAAACCCTATTACTGGAGGTTATGGATAATCTACCCCAGGAACGGAATTGTAGCTGTGGCCGGGCTATTTCGGATCTGGGCAGTTTGTAAAGGAGGCAATTGTTGTGGAGAGCTTACGCTGGCGAGAAGGGATATTGGAGATACTGGATCAAACCAGGCTTCCATTAACCATCGAATATGTACAATCCTCGGACTATCTGGCGGTAGCCAATGCCATTAAATCTATGCAAGTGCGCGGTGCGCCGGCTATAGGAGCGGCGGCTGCCTTTGGCTATGCCATGGGGGCCCGGGAACATCAAAACCTGCCCAGAGAGCAATTTCTGGCGGAAATGCAAGAGGTGAAACAGGTCCTGGCCAGCACCAGGCCTACAGCTGTTAACCTGTTCTGGGCCTTAGATCGTATGGAGAAGAAACTGCTAGAGGTATCCCACTTGCAGCCTGCAGAAATAGCCGACATTCTTCTGGAGGAGGCTAAAGCTATACACCAGGAAGATCTGGAGTTGAATCGCCGTATGGGTGAATATGGACAACAGCTGATTCCCTCCGGAGCCCGTATTCTTACCCACTGTAATGCAGGGGCCCTGGCAACAGCAGGGTTTGGTACTGCCCTGGGGGTAATCAGAGCTGCCCATGCTGCTGGCAAACAGGTACAGGTTTATGCTGATGAAACCAGACCTTTGCTGCAGGGGGCTCGCTTAACTGCCTTTGAACTTATGCAGGATGGGATTCCGGTTACCTTAATTACCGATAATATGGCCGGTTATCTGATGCGGCGGGG
>NZ_BDLR01000044.1:0-10011 GCF_002049395.1 Carboxydocella sp. JDF658
CTGGGATGTCGAGGCGGGAATGTGGGGGATTTTACGAGTACATGCTGAGAAAAAGAAAAACCTGTTGAAATTAAAATGATGTTCAACGCATATCCCCTGCCTGGCGGACATAAATTGTTAGGGAAATTGTCCGAAGGGAGGGGTTTTATGTTTCTGGCTTATCGCAGTTTGAAACGATTTTTACTAAAAGTAACTGCCGGCATCCTGGCTATCGGCTTCCTGGCCGCAGCTCTGGCTTTTCTGACCCCGGGCAGCAAAGCCCTAAATGTCTGGTCCTGGAAACGCAGCAATTTCAAGGAGGTCATGGAGAAGGAGAAAAAAGAAAAGCCGGAAGTCATGGCCCGGCAGCGCAAATTGCTGGAAGAACGCTATAACCTCACCGGTAAAACCACCAAAGAAGTTACCATGTCCCGGGGCAAACCCATTCCCGTGGGCCCCACCGCCAGACTGAAAAAGGGCCTGACCTGGCAGGAGCTGGCCCAGATGAGCCCGGAGGAAATCAAGAAAAAAGGACTTTTCCCCTATTTGCCTCTGCCCCATCCCCATCCGGCCAATGGCGGTATGGTCTTTCCCCCCGTGCAGTTAAAACAGTTTCCCGAGCTGACCCGTTTCGATGTGGATTTCGACCTGCCTGATGCTTATCTACCCGAATTTCCGCCTGCCATGTTTCTTACCACCAGACCGGAACTGGGAGACGTGTCCAAAGGACAGGTCATTACCCTGGACAATTTTTATGAGCTGTTCAAGGACATCCTCACCCCCGTCCAGCTGGAAGGCCTGCGCCTGTTAGTCACCCGCTTTCCCCAGCAACAGTTCAATGCTACCGATGACCGCAAATCGGAAAAGCCCAGCCAGGGGGTTTCCTGTTTTGATTGCCATGTTAATGGCCACACCACCGGTCAATTCCATCTTAACCCTGACAACCGGCCCCAGGAAGCCCGTTTCCGTATCGATACTCCCAGCCTGCGCGGCACCTTTATCCAGCAGCTATTCGGTTCCAAGCGTTCCCTGCGTTCCGTCGAGGACTTCACCGAATTTGAACAGCGGTCCGCCTATTTTGATGGCGACCATGTAGCTGCTGCCAAAAAGGGCATCAATCCCCTGTCCCGGGAACAGGTAATGCACATGGCCCAGTTTATTAACATGCTGGATTTCCCACCCGCACCCAAGCTGAATGAATATGGTCGCCTCAATCCAGCCAAAGCCACTGAAGCAGAACTGCGGGGAGAGCAGATCTTCTTCGGCAAAGGCCGCTGCAGCAAGTGCCATCCCGCTCCCTATTATACCGACAATCTGGCCCATGATCTGAAGGTAGAGCGCTTCTATGAAGGCCGTCCGGAAGGGCCTATCAAGACTTTCCCGTTACGGGGATTAAAGGATAGTCCACCTTACCTGCATGATGGGAGATTGTTGACCATCGAGGATACGGTGGAATTCTTCAACCTGGTGCTGGAATTGAAGCTGAGTGATCAGGAGAAAAAGGACCTGGTGGCTTTTTTGAGGCAGTTGTAGTTAAGTTGCAGTTTGCCCGGGTTGAGCCTGGCGAATACAAAGTAATTAAAAATCGCTCCTGTTGCCAGGGGCGATTCTTCTTTTTCTTAACTATGACCTTGAAAATATATATCCACGATTCCATCCGGACCTTGATTATCAATTTTTACCAGCTCCACCGCCAGGTAGCGCAAGAAAAAGTTTGGATTCATCACCTTAGCTTTCTCGGGTTCAAGTACCTGGGCCAACCCATCCGTTACCCACGGACCGGTGCTCTCCGGAGCGATCAGCAAAGTAGCTACTACAGTGACACTGCCTACATTATGCAACAGATAACTATATTCACGCAATGTAGCTACATCCTGCTGCAACCATTTTTGGGGTATGCCCGTTACCTGCACACCCTGTAGTTTTTGTGAAACAAAAACAGGTACCTGAATAACATTCATGGGTTCAATAATTTTTTTTATAATCAACTGCCCCTGGTTATCGGTTTTCAGCGGTTGGGAGGTATTGGTTCCGTAAACCTGGACCCTAAACTCATTGGGATAGTAATTGGCATACTTGCTCATATTCTACCCTCCCAATCAGAAGTAATAAATCCACAAATCAAAACTGGTCTGGCAAAACTCTGTCTTATATTTCACTCTCAGAAAGGGAGCGGGAGTGGATAAGATAAGCCTTTGCAAACAGCCCGGATTGGTCGAAGTCTGGGCATTTTCCCTGAGAAAATCCTCTCCATTCGGACTGATTTCCAGCCACCAGATAACCGGGAATAGGCCCTGGTTTTTGAGAAAAACCGTAACAGTACTTGCGCCACTGATTTCTACCGGGCCGGTGGAATTTTCAGTAGTATTAGCAATTACATTCGGTATATACAATAGCATTGGCTATTCACCACCAGTGACCATATTAATAAAAACCTGTATCCTGACCCGGATAAACATGAAAACAGGCACTTGTCTGCTCAGACAAAGTGCCCTATCTAAATTAGGTTCTAAACCTGTGCCTGATAGGTTATATTTAAGGTTACAGCACTGGCAGCATCCACAGCCCGGTAGTAAATTCGAGCATATTTGACCTGGTAGGAACCAACCAAAAAAGCCACACTGTTCTGGTTCAGAGTGACCGGACTACCATCATTGACCCAGTCGGACTCATCAGCTCCCACTGCGCTAAGTTGTAGCTGAACAACCGCCTGGGCATTTGCCACCGTAGAGCTGTTTTTGACAGCAAATGTCCAGGTATTGTAACCCAGAATCGGCCTGGCAGTTGCGCCGCTGGCAGTAACAGAAACATTATTGGCAATTACTTCTGTAACATCTGTAGTTGCCAGATTATTCATTGAGACATTGACCAGACCAGTACCTAGAGAAACGGCCAGTTGTCCTGATCCTGTAGTTACTGTGACTGTCCCTACATTAATATTTCCGGTAACCGCCAGGCCCGTCGAGGTCACAGTTACTGTGCCTACATCTACTGCACCAGTCACTGACAATCCCGTAGAAGTGACTGTGACTGTACCTACATTAATACTTCCGGTAACCGCCAGGCCCGTTGAAGTAATAACTATACTACCAGAGTTATCAGTATTAATAGCCTGATTCTGGCTGCCGAATATCTTGATTTTTAGTGAATCAGGATTATCCTGAAAAACTTTATAGTTCGGCATACCTTTCACTCCCTAATTAATCAGATAGCTGATATACACTATGATAAGCTCAAAAAAATTGTTACCTTTTTCTGCAACTTTCTTTGGTTTAAACAATAATATAGTTTTAGGCAAAGGGGGGATAGAAATGAACAATCCTACCATCACCGCCTGCCTGGTAGTAAAAAATGAAGGTAAATACCTGGAACGCTGTTTGTCCAGCATTAAACCGGCAGTGGAGGAAATTGTTATCGTAGATACCGGTTCCAGCGATAACACATTAGAAATCGCTCGCCGTTTTACGGAAAAAATATATATCCAGCCCTGGCAGGATAATTTCAGTCAGGTGCGCAATTTCGCCCTGCAACAGGCCACAGGGGACTGGATTCTGGTTATTGATGGTGATGAAGAGCTGCATCCTGACAGTATTGCCTGTCTGCGCAACAAAATTTCAGCTACCGAAGTTGAAGGTTATTTGCTGAAAATCATTAATTATTTCAATTCCGGCTCAGAAGTGCTAACAGCTGCTGATGTGGTATTCCGGTTCTTCCGCAACCGGCCCCAGTACCGTTTTACCGGGGCAGTACATGAACAAATTTGTGACAACATCCTGGCCGTCAATCCTACCGCTAAAATCGAAATTGCTGAAGATATAGTGCTTTATCACTATGGCTATCTGGATGAAGAGATCGAAAACAAGGACAAACGGCAGCGCAATTTACGCTTACTGTTGAAAGAAGTAGACAGTAACCCTGATCATCTTCTGAACCGTTTCCACCTGGGAGTGGAATATTTCCGCGCCCGAGAATATACTGAAGCGTTATCCCAGTTCCGCCTGGTTCAATCCCGGCTTGCTCCCCAGGCACTTTATGCCCCCAAGCTTTACCGTTACATTGCCTCCTGTCTTTTACATCTAAAAAACTATCAGGAATTACTGGATTTTATTGAGCAAGAATGGCGTCCTCTCTTTCCCCAACAGGGAGATCTGTATTTTATCCACGGACTGGTTTTAAAGGAGCTCAAACAACCGGCCCTGGCTATAACCAGCTTTCGTCAATGTCTGGAACTGCCACCCCAGCCAGCCTTTTATGCCAATGTGTACAGCTGCCAGGTGGATAAAGTTAATTACCATCTGGGAGAACTGGCTGAATATTTTCAGGACCGGGAAGGGGCACTCAAGTATTACTTAACTGCCCTTCAACACAATCCCAATCTGGTTCCCGCTTTAGCCCGCATTATTGCCATTCTGGAACCGCGCAAATATCCACAGGAAACTATGACCGATTTGGAAAAGGTTTTTGATTTTTCCGAGCCCTCTGCCCGTTTGTTACTGGGCCGCCTGTTATTCAATGAAAAAGCTTATCAGCTGGCCCTTGCCTGTTTTGAACAAGCTTTAAGCCAGCTGGAGGACGGTCCTGAGAATATCATCTGGTTAGCTGGCCTCTGTCAGCTGAAACTGGGTAATATCCTGGCCGCCCAATCTCTGTTTGGCCGCCTTTCCCCGGCTGGTTCCCTTTTTCTGTCGGCTCAATACCACCTTATCCTCTGGTACTGGGTTTATGGTCACCGGAAACATGCCCTTCAAACTCTCCGCAATTTGCAGCAGTTCCTTTCCCCGACTGCCTGTCTGCTGCACTTGCTGGTTTACGGCTATCTCCCGCCAACCAGCTCTGCTGCTATTGAAGGCGAATGGCAGCAGGCTGCCTGGGAACTGCTGGTCCAAATTGCAGAGTACCAAAAGCTGAAAAAATTCTGGCAAGCCAGGAAACGGCTTAAACCCTGGTTGCCACCGGAGCCCGATCTTGCCTGGGTGGAATTATACCTGCAACAGGGCTGGGGAGCTCAGGCAGAAAAACAGGCCCGGCAGCTGGTCAGTCAGAGTCCGGACCCGTATCTGAAATATTTGCTGGCCAAAAGTTGCTGGTTACAGGGTAAACTGGCGGAAGCCGAACAGTTTATGGTCAAGGCCTATCAACAGGGCTACAATGAACCTAGAGTGGCCCGGGAACTGGCCCGCCTTTACCAGGAGCTGGCTCTCTCCGTCCTGCGTACTGAACTGGCAATAAACCCCCAGCACCAGGAATGTGCTCAGCTGCTGGCCCGGATCGAAGCCTGTCTAATTGAGGTGTAAGCTATGGCTGATATCAGTTTGTGCCTAATCGTACGCAATGAGGCTGAATCCCTGGCCACCTGTCTCAGCTCTGCTCAGCCCTGGGTTACGGAAATAATTGTGGTGGATACCGGTTCCACTGATGACACCAGGGCCATAGCCGCCCGCTTTACCGATAAAATCTATACTTTTCCCTGGCAGGATGATTTTGCCGCTGCCCGTAATTTTGCCCTGGATCAAACCCGGGGTGAGTGGATTCTGGTTTTGGATGCCGATGAATACCTGGAGCCTGAATCAGCCGCCTTTCTACCCCAACTGGTAACTAATGCCAGTGGTGTAGACGCCTATCTATTACCTGTAAAAAATCTCCTGGTTCCTGATGGCTCAGACTGGCATCTCTCCTGGGTATTGCGTCTTTTTCGCCAGGACCCCTGGATGCGCTTTCAGGGTCAGATCCACGAGCAGATCACGGTTCCGACCGGTTATCGAACGGAAATTGCCAGCAAGGGACCACTGATTATTCATAGCGGCTATCTCCCGGAACGCCGCCAGAACAAGCACCAGCGCAATCTTGACCTCCTCCAGCGGGCCCTGGCTGCTCAGCCTGACAATCCCTATTATCACTATTATCTAGGAGTTGAGTATCTCTATATCAGAAACTATCAAGCAGCCTGGGAAGAATTCAGTCTGGCCCTGGCTCAAATACCCCCGGCTGTCATCCTGTTCCGTACGGCTACAGTTATGAACGCTTTCCAGTGTTTAAGCGCCCTGGAACGCTGGCAGGAAGCCCTTAATATGCTGGAAGCTGAAATCAAGGTCTACCCCGATTTTCCCGACTATCATTATGCCCTTGGTCTCTGCTACCGGGCTCTGGACGACCACCGCCAGGCCGCCAGCGCTTTTCAGACAGCTCTTGCCCGGACCGGGCCAGCTTTCGGGGGCACAAGCAGGGCGGGAGTAACCGGTTTTCGCAGTCTCTACTATCTTGGTCTTTCCTACCGGGCTTTACGACAGCACTGGCAGGCCGTAATCGCCTGGACTAAAGCTCTGCTGGATAACCCTACCTTCGCTCCAGCATTGAAGGAACTGGTAACCTGCTGGCTGGAATTGGCTGATGGTTTGACCGTCCTGCGCTGGTTATACTACCATTTTAACCTCAATAACCCAGCAGCCACCTTGCTGGTTTGCCGGATTTTCCTGGAACATTTTCAGACTGCTGCTCTCAATTTACTGCTTGAGAATACTTCCTGTGTGGCACTGGCTGATAAATTCCTGTTAATGGGAGAAGCGGCCATGTTGGAAGGGGAGTTTAGCAAGGCCCTGGCTTATTTCCAGCAGATACCTGCAAAGAATCACCGGCGTCCTGCTGCTCTCATCTGGTCCTGTCTGGCAGCATATCTCTCCCGGCAAGAACTGACTCCCATTCTGACCGAACTCAATTCCATTCCCGATGGCCAGGCTAACGCTTCCCTCCTGAACTGGCTACTGGAGCAACAATCCGTTTCTCCTTCAGGGGAAGGAATTGCCAGGGACTTAGCGGTCCAGGTTTATCAAACCCTATGTCGGCTCGGCTGTTCGGAACCGGCTCTACGACTGGCTAACTGGCTCAATGAACAACAAAATTTCCCCGTACGTGAGCTGGCCTGGCAGGCAGCTCTGACAGGGATGATTGAAATCAGCAACAGGCTGCTGGCTGCCAGTCCTCCCCTGGAAGTAGCCAGGTTTTATCAGGAACTCAGCCAGTACTGGCTGAATCGCCTCCCATTAATTGCCGGAGGTGATTGATTATGTTGCTCTCCCTTTGCATGATTGTTAAAAACGAGGAAAACTGTCTGGCCCGCTGCCTGACCTCAGTCCAGGAACTGGTGGATGAAATCATCATCGTTGATACAGGCTCTACGGACAGGACCCTGGAGATTGCCGCCAGTTTCTCTGCCCGCCTATTTTCCTGTCCCTGGACCCATGATTTCAGCCAGGCCCGTAACTTTGCCCTGGAGCAGGCCCGGGGTGACTGGATTCTGGTGCTGGATGCCGACGAGGTTTTAATCCATCAGGGGAGAGAACAGCTGCAGCGGTTTTTGACTGCGCCTGGCAGTCTGTATGAAGGCTTCTACCTGCCGGTTATTAACTTGCATGAGCCAGACAACTGGCTGTATCGCAGCCAGGACCTGGTTGTCCGCCTTTTTCGTAACCGGCCTCACTATCGTTTCAGCGGGGTAATCCACGAACAAGTACTGCCCAGTATAGCCGCTCATGCCGGCAAGGAGGCCATTGGTCAGGCTCCCCTCACCATCTACCATTACGGTTATCTCCCGGCAGTAATCCAGCAAAAACAAAAGTGTCAGCGTAACCAGCAGGTAATCCAGCTGGCCCTGACCCAGAACAAGCAGGACCCTTTTTTGCTTTACAGTCTGGGATGTGAGTATTTGACCGCCGCTAATCCCCGTACCGCCCTGCATTATTTTGAACAGGCCCTGGCAGTCATCCCTACCGGTGCCGGTTACTTACCTGACCTGGCCCTGCGGGCAGGTTACTGCCATTTTCTGCTGGGCAATTGGGCTGATGCTGAAAAATACGCCCCCCTGGCTCCTCAGCTTTATTTGCTCCTGGCTTTGCAGGAACTGGAACAAAATAATTATGCTGCTGCGGAAACCCTGCTGACCCTGGCAGCCAGGGGCTGTCCGGAGGCCCGGACCCAAATCCAGCAGGCCCGGGGGGATATGGCGCTGGCCCGTCAGCAACCTGCCATGGCTGCTCGCTATTATCTGGCGGCCCTCCAGAGCCAGCCGACTTATCTCTATCCCCTGACAAGATTGCTAGAGCTGGCTCAGACTCATCCCCGGCTCTGGCAGGATGAGTGGTTCTGTCTTTATACTCCTGACTCCTGTTTGCGCCTGTTGCAATTCCTGAACTGGCAGCACGATACCCGGCTGGTACTTTACTATATTATGTCTCTGGCTTACCAGAAAGCCTTCTTGCCATTAAAGCAACTGGAGCAGCAAGCCTTGCCCTGCTACCAGGCAGTTATCTATTTGGCCCTGGGAGCTGTCTTCAGTCCCGACCCCTGCTGGTCTTTGCTCTCTGGTTTATTCTGGAAGGAAGAAGGATGGCTATGATTCTGATTGCCAGTCCCATTCGGCAAAAACCTGCTATTTTACGAGAGTTTCTGCGCTCCCTGCAGGAGCTGGATCTGACCGGTTTAACCGCCGATTTCCTCCTCATTGATAACAATGATGATCCTCTCTCCAGCCAGTTACTGCAGGGTTTTCGCCGGGAAGGTTCTACCTACTTCTACGCTCAGGTCCCGCCCAACTCCACCCCTTATCTTTGTAATACTACCACTCACCACTGGAATGATGAGCTGATTAAATTTGTAGCCAGTTTAAAAAACTTTATTCTCAATTTTGCACTGGAAAAAGAATACACCCATGTCTTTCTGGTGGATAGCGACCTAATCCTCCATCCCTTAACCCTCCGGCATCTCTATCTCTGTGAAAAAGACATCGTCTCGGAGATTTTCTGGACCTGCTGGCAACCGGAGACACCTCGCCTTCCCCAGGTCTGGGAAAGGGGACAGTATCAGTTAAGTCCTGAATTTCTCCGACGACTGCAAGTTCCCGGCCTTTACCAGGTGGGCGGGCTGGGGGCCTGTACCCTCATCTCCCACCGGGCTCTAACAGCCGGGGTTAATTTTAATTTTATTCCCAATCTGGATTACTGGGGCGAAGATCGTCATTTCTGCATCCGGGCTGCTGTTCTCGGTTTCCCTCTCTATGTAGATACCCAGTTTCCCGCCCTGCACCTTTACCGGGAAGCAGACATGGCCCGAATTGAGGAATATAAAAAAAGCTACCAGCCCCTCTGGAATTTCCCCCGCCCCGGCTGGCAAAGAAAAAACAGCAACAACCGCGTTACCCTTTCCATGGTGGTACGTAACGAAGCCAATCGCTATCTGGCCCGGGTTTTAGAACAGGCCCGCCCGCTGGTTGATACTGCCGTAATAATTGATGACGGTTCCGAAGATGAAACCCCGGAGCTCTGTGAAAAAATCTTGCAGGGTATCCCTTTAAAACTGATTCGCCGATCCCAATCTTCCTTTCACAATGAAATCGTATTACGCCAGCAACAGTGGCTGGAAACCATCAAGACTGAGCCTGACTGGATCCTGGCTTTAGATGCCGATGAAGTTTTCGAAGACCGTATATATAGCGAGTTTTCCAGCTTAATAAATCAGACTGAATATGACTGGATTGCCTTCCGCCTCTATGATATGTGGGATGAAGACCATTACCGGGAAGATGAATACTGGCAGGCCCACCTGACCTATCGTCCCTTTCTGGTTAGATATATTCCCTCTTTCCCCTATGTCTGGCAGGAAACTGCCTTGCACTGCGGGCGTTTTCCCAGAAATATCACGGAGTTACCAGGCCTGGCCTCAGCTATCAGAATCAAGCACTATGGCTGGGCCCGCCCGGTGGATCGCATAGCTAAGTACCACCGCTATCTGACTCTGGATCCGGAAGGAAAATTCGGCAATATTAAGCAGTATCAATCTATCCTTGACCCAAATCCCCGTCTGCTGAAATGGCTGGATTAAACAGGCATATTCCTGCTTCCCCAGCCATATTTTTTACGAGAATATACTCGCAATTCCCACGAAGGAGGTAAGCAGCAGCTTCAGAAAACTAGACTATAATTGATTGTATTTAACTGTTTTGCTACAATAAAAAAATGGAACTATTATCCATTGGTGAAGCAG
>NZ_BDLR01000045.1:0-34551 GCF_002049395.1 Carboxydocella sp. JDF658
GGGGTTCATGTGGAAATAACCTGTCTTTTGGTTACTGATGAAAACGACAGCCCGGAGCAGATCGAGGCGCTGGCAAGAAGGCTGGCAGATCTATCTTCTAAAATCCCACTTCATCTATCCCGCTATTTTCCCCGGCGCAGTTTAACAGCACCACCCACTCCGTTGGAGAGAATGTATGAGGCGCAAGCTATCGCCTCGCGCTATTTAAAATATGTTTATTTAGGTAACTTGCCCTGAGCAGCAGGAAAGAGGGGCGGCAGTGTCGAAATAGCCAGTAGTTTGCCTGAAAGGACGGGAGAGACTTGCAAGCGGAGTTGATTAATCCTTTTATTATAGCTGCCAGAGAGGTTTTGCAACAGGAAATAGGCAGTGATGTACAGATAGGCCAGCTTAGTCTGGACAATCATCTCTTAACAAGCAGGGAAGTTAAGGTCAATATTGCCATGACCGGAGATGTAGAAGGCCTGATTTTTTATGGTCTGGACCAGCATCAGGCTTGCCAGCTGGCCAGCCTGATGCTGGGGGAGCCTATAGGTGAATTTAATGAAATAGTGTATAGTGCGGTGGCAGAAATGGGAAATGTGATTTCCGGCATAGCCACCCGGGAACTGGAAAGGGCAGGTTATACTACTGATATCAGTACCCCTGTCGTGCTGGTAGGAGAACAGGCCAAAATCAATTTGGTGGGCTTAACCTATCTGGTGGTGCAGCTAACTACTGCCGTTGGGCCCTTAACTTTGTTAGTAGCTTTGCGAGGAGTGAAAAATAATTGCTAAAGGATACCGGGGAAAGAATTTGTACATGGTTGCAGGAAAATCTTAGTACCTGGCAGGACTTAAGCCTGGCTATTCACCGCCATCCAGAACTGGGCTACCAGGAGTACTTTGCCTGTAAATTGTTAACTGAGGCATTGGCTGCTGGTGGCTTTACCGTACAAAAAGGCATAGGTGAGATGGAAACCGCCTTTTGGGCCGAATGCCAGGGCAAGGGGACCGGGCCAACCCTGGCTTTGCTGGCGGAATATGATGCTTTGCCGGAACTGGGCCATGCCTGTGGCCATAATATAATCGGGGTAGCAGCAGTAGCAGCAGGGCTTGCTCTGGCCCGCTTTCGGTCAGAGTGGTCGGGACGGATCGCAGTAATAGGCACGCCGGCGGAAGAAACCGGGGGCGGAAAGGTGATTCTGGTACAGAAGGGTTATTTTCAGGCCGTGGATTTTGCTATGATGATTCATCCGGCTGACCATTTTTGTGCCCAGGTTACATCAACGGCGATGGATGCGATTGAATATGTTTTTTACGGCAAACCAGCCCATGCTGCGGCCAGTCCCCAGGAAGGAATCAGTGCCCTGGAAGGGGTTATTCAACTATTCAATAATATTAATGCACTGCGTCCCTATTTACCCGATGGGGTAAGGATCAATGGCATTATCACAGAAGGGGGCATAGCTCCCAATATTGTTCCGGAACGGGCAGTGGCGCGGTTTTATATTCGAGCCAAACAGAGAAACTACCTCAATACCCTGGTGGAGAAGGTACATAACTGCGCCCGGGGAGCAGCCCTGGCTACTGGCTGCAAGGTGGAATGGCATAATTTTGAATTATCCTATGACGAGATGTGTACTAACCAGACCATGGCCCGTATTTTTGAGCAAAAGTTACGCTATCTGGGAGTGGAACAGATACGTTCTGGACGGGAAGGCATGGGTTCCCTGGATATGGGCAATGTCAGTCAGGTAGTACCGGCTATTCATCCCTATGTAGCCATAGGGTCACTGGGGCTAACAGCTCATACCCAGGAATTTGCTCAGGCGGCGGGTGGACCGGGGGGCTTAAATGGATTGCTGCTGGGCGCACAGGCAATGGCTTTAACAGCACTGGAAATCTTAAACAAGCCTGCCTTGCAAAAACAGATTCGTAGTGAGTTTGAAAACCGGGGTTCCTGCTCATAATAAAATTGACCAAGTTCCGAAAGGAGGCTGGTTAAATGGCACGCCGAAAACGCAAGGACCCGGTTACCGAAGCGGCCCTCAAACAATTGAAGTTTGAAGTGGCTCAGGAGTTGGGAATTCCTCTGAATGAGGAGGATAACGGGGACCTGACTACCAGACAGGTAGGGAAAATCGGCGGTACCATGGTTAAACGGCTGATTGAACTTGGTCAGCGGGCGCTGGTGGCAGAATATGAGGCGCGGCAGCGGCGGTCGCAAATGCGGCTGGTTCATGCCCAGCGGCGGCCTCAACTGGCTGCACAGGCCCTGGGGGTGCAGCGGCTCCGGGCGATTCGCTAGGGGTGCGCTCCCCTTTCTACTGCAGAGGAGGGAAAAGATGGCTACTATCCTTAATTTGCTCTGGCTGGTTTTTATGATTATGGCACTGGTGCCCATGTTCAATCAGCGGCGCCTGGAGTTGCAGCGTGTGCGTTTAATGCGGGAAATTGAGTTAAAAAGGGGTTCTCGTTTGATCACCCTTATTCATCGTCAGGAATCCATTAACCTGCTGGGCATACCGATTTCACGTTTTATCAATATTGAGGACTCAGAGCAAGTTTTGCGGGCGATCCGGCTTACACCCGAAGATATGCCCATTGACCTGGTTCTGCACACACCAGGGGGCTTAGTACTGGCCTCAGAGCAAATTGCTTCTGCTTTAAGCAGGCACAAAGCCAAAGTAACAGTATTTATTCCCCATTATGCCATGTCAGGGGGGACGATGCTGGCATTATCGGCAGACGAAATCGTGATGGATGAAAATGCGGTCCTGGGCCCGGTGGATCCCCAGATCGGTCAGTACCCGGCTGCCTCTGTTATTAAAGTAGTAGAGGAAAAAGGGAAGGAACATTGTAAAGACGAGACCCTAATTCTGGCCGATATTGCCAGAAAGGCAATGAATCAGGTGGAGACCAAGCTCAAGGAAATTCTGGCCGATAAGTTTCAGCCTGAGCGGGCAGCGGAACTAGCGAAAATTTTCAGTGAAGGTCGCTGGACTCATGATTATCCTATTTCTTATGAACAGTTACGGGAACTGGGGTTACCAGTCTCCACGGCCATGCCCCGGGAAATTTATGAACTGATGGAGTACTATCCTCAACCGCCTCAGCGTCGTCCTTCTGTACAGTACATTCCCCTGCCATACTTTGAAGACACCCGTAAAACCAGGTAATTCGACATTCCAGCAAAAAACAATGGCCAGCCAGTACTAGCAAGGCTATAATTAACATAGACGGATAACCAGAAGGGCGGAGATAGCCATGAAAAGACGCTACTGGATGGTTTTAACTTTTTTGCTGGTTTACCTGGTCTGGCGGGTCTTGCAACCCCAGCTGATGCAGGCTATGGCCAGTGCCCATCTGCTGGGAAGGATAGTGATTTCTGCCCATACCCAGGGGGAGAAGCTGGTTGCTCTGACCTTTGATGATGGCCCTGATCCCCGTTTTACTCCGCAAATACTGGACATCCTTCAGCAATATCGCGTTCCTGCTACTTTTTTTGTCATTGGTCAGGCGGCACAGGATCACCGGGACCTGCTGGAACGGGAAATAGCTGAAGGACATGAGATTGCCAACCATACTTTTAGCCATCAGGATATGGTGGCGATGAATGAGCAACAAATTGCTCTGGAAATAGATATGACCAATTCTCTGCTGGAGCGTATCACCGGTAAAGTGCCGGACTACTTTCGGCCGCCCCGGGGACGGTTTGACTGGCGGCTGATCGAAGCCTGTGAGCTCAGAGGACTGAGGATTGTTCTCTGGACAGTGGGCATTGAAAATCACACGACCAGAACACCTGAGGCAATGGCAGACCGGGTAGTGGCTAAAGTTTATCCCGGGGCGATTATCCTGGGGCATGATGGCCGTCTGAACCGAATCAAAACGGTGCAGGCTTTGCCGCTCATTATCACCAGACTGCGGGCCCAGGGCTATCGCTTTGTTACTTTGAGTCAGTTGCTAGATACTGAGAAAGAGATAAGAAATGGGGAGGAGTTATGGCGTTAGCAGGTTTGATTATAGCTACTCTGGCTATATCGTCAGCCGGGCTCTGGGCTAAACTGGCAACGGCCCATGGCCTGGTTATCGCTTTTTATCGGGTCTTTTTTGCTGTAATACTTTATCTGCCGCTGATGGTAAGGCACTGGCGGGAGCATAACGGAGAGATAAAGCCAAAGTTTTGGTTTTGGCCGGTACAGGCCGGAATTTTTTTAGCCCTGCACTGGAGTACCTGGTTGCAATCATTTAAATATACCTCGGTGGCAATGGCTACGGTACTGGTGGCTACCCATCCGATTTTTGTTCTCCTGGGGAGTCGACTCTGGCTGGGGGAGAGATTACCGTCCGGGAGCTGGTCTGGCATCTTTTTGGCTATTCTGGCTACTGCCGGTTTGAGCTGGCAGCAGATGCAAGGAACTGGCGGGGATTTACGGGGGGAAATGCTGGCTTTGTTTTCAGCGGTTATGGTATCAGCTTATTTTTTGATCGGGAGGAAATGTCGCCAGTACCTGACAGCACTGAATTACAGCTTTTTAGTTTATAGTGCCTGTGCCCTGTTTCTGGCTCTGGCCATTCTCTTTTCCCCTTATTCCTTTACCGGCTATTCCCGGCAGGACTGGCTGGCGTTCCTGGCGCTGGCTCTTTTTCCTACCCTGCTAGGACATAGCCTTTTGATGTGGGCGCTAAAATTTTTGCCAGCAGGACTGGTTTCCCTTACCGCCCTGAGTGAACCGGTGGGAGCTACTCTGTTAGCGGCTCTGTTTTTACATGAGGTTCCTTCCCTTGAACAGGGGATATGGCTGGGCTTGTTATTGCTGGGGATTGCCTGGACAGTTTTTGCCAGCAGGCAAAAGATGGTATAGCATTATTGCGGAAATGGCTCCGGCAATAACCGGAGTCCTTTTTTCTTGCATTATTATGCAGAAATGATGTATAATTATAACATGTTATACAGGGGGGATCGGTGTGATAAAAGTTGGTATTGTTGGTGCCACCGGTTATACTGGCGCAGAACTGATCAGAATCCTTCAGGGTCACCCGGAGGTAAAAATAGAGGTTTTAACCAGTCAAAGTTATGCAGGTCAGGAAATTGCCCAGGTGTTTCCTCAGCTTTCACCCTTAGAGCTACCGGTACTGACCGAGCAGGAACAGGACAAACTAACTGAGGTGGACGTGGCTTTTTTGGCCCTGCCCCATGGGGTTTCCATGCCCATTGCCGCCCGTTTGCTGTCAGCCGGGGTGAAGGTGATTGATTTAGGTGCAGACTTTCGCTTAAAAGATGCCGTGGCCTATCAAACCTGGTATGGGCTGGAACATTCATACCCGCAGTTGCTGGCTGAAGCAGTCTATGGCTTGCCGGAACTGAAACGGGAGCAGATAGCGGCTGCCCGGCTGGTGGCCAATCCCGGCTGTTATCCCACCAGCATTTTGCTGGCCCTGGCACCGGCACTGAAACATGGTCTGCTCCATCTCGATACCATAATCGCCGATAGCAAGTCCGGCGTATCCGGGGCTGGCCGGGGTGTGAGCCTGGGAGTGCACTTCAGTGAAGTTAACGAAAACTTTAAAGCCTATAATGTCGGGCAGCACCGGCATACGGCGGAAATCGAGCAGGAACTGGCGGTCCTGGCGGGAAAACCCCTGACCATCACTTTTACTCCCCATCTAGTACCCATGACACGGGGGATTTTGAGCACTGTCTATGCTAAGTTACGACAGAATCTGGAGGAAGAAGAGATCAGGGCTATCTACCGGGACTTTTACCGGGGAGAACCTTTTGTTAAGGTACTGGAGGCAGGTCAGTATCCCCAGACCAAGTGGTGTGCGGGAAGCAATCGAATCTTTATTGGTTTGAAAAAGGATGCCCGCACCGGTCGTTTAATTCTGGTCTCTGCCATTGACAATCTGGTCAAAGGGGCCAGCGGGCAGGCAGTACAAAATATGAATATCCTGTTTGGTTTGCCGGAAACCATGGGCTTAGAAGAAACAGGGTTGTGGCCATAGAAAGGGGAAAGGAAAATGCGGGATTGTCCAGGAGGAGTATGCGCACCCCGGGGCTATCAGGCGGCCGGGGTAGCGGCAGGGATAAAAAAGCGGGATAGTGACAAAAAAGATGTGGCAGTGATCATCAGTCAGGCACCGGCTATAGTAGCCGGGGTGTTCACCACCAATAAAGTGCAGGCGGCACCTGTCCTGTGGTCAAAGGAAGTGGTTAACCGTGGCCAGGCGCGGGTCATTGTCGCCAACAGCGGTAATGCCAATGCCTGTACCGGGGAACAGGGGCTAGCGGATGCTAGAGCGATGGCAACTCAGGTAGCGGCTCTGAGTGGTGGGGAAATAACTGCTGAAGAGGTGATTGTAGCCTCTACTGGAGTAATCGGGGTGCCTTTACCCATGGATGTAGTTGAAAGCGGGATCACCCGGGCCTGGGCTCAACTCAACCCGGAGGGCAGTGGTGACGCTGCTGCAGCTATTATGACCACTGATACCTTTGCCAAGGAAACGGCAGTGGAAATAGAAATTGCCGGTCAACCGGTGCGTGTAGGGGGGATTGCCAAAGGGTCGGGGATGATTCATCCCAATATGGCAACCATGCTGGCCTTTATCACCACTGATGCCCGGGTGGATGGGGCAGCCTGGCAAGCTTTGCTCAAGGAAGCGGTGGACCAGACCTTCAATATGGTTACCGTCGATGGCGATACCAGTACCAATGACATGGTAGTTGCCCTGGCCAATGGCCTGGCCGGGCCTGAGTCGGCCCTGGCCCCGGGGCAGCCGGGCTGGGAAGAGCTGACTCTGGCAGTAACGGAAGTTTGTCGCCGCCTGGCCATCGCTATTGCCCGCGATGGGGAAGGGGCTACCAGATTGCTGACTGTTGAGGTAACAGGGGCAATTTCCCTGGCGGCAGCCCGGCTGGCGGCCAGAACGATTGCCGGTTCCAGTCTGGTGAAAAGCGCTATCTTCGGCGCTGATGCCAACTGGGGACGGATTATGGCCGCTCTGGGTTATTCCGGTGCGGAATTTGACCCCCAGGCAGTTTCCATTAGTTTCCGGGCCGGGGAAAAGAGTTTACTGGTATTCCAGGAAGGTGCACCGGTGCCTTTTGCGGAAGAGGAAGCCCGGGCTCTGCTGGCAGAAAAAGAAGTGACCATCGAAGTAGATCTGGCGCAGGGGAGAGAAAGGGCCACCGCCTGGGGCTGTGACTTAACCTATGATTATGTCAGGATCAATGCTGATTATCGGACCTAAGGGGGGAGCGGGATGTTCAATATTATCGATAAAGCAGCTGTGCTGGTGGAAGCCTTGCCTTATATCCAGAAGTTCCATGGCAAAATCCTGGTTATCAAATACGGAGGCCATGCCATGGTTAACCAGGAGCTGAAAGAGGCGCTGATCAAGGATATTATATTGATGAAACTGGTGGGCATGCATCCCGTCCTGGTTCACGGGGGCGGACCGGATATAACCACCATGTTGCAAAGGCTGGGAGTTGAATCCCGGTTTGTGGGAGGGCAACGGGTTACTGATGATCAGACCATGGAAGTAGTGGAAATGGTGCTGGGTGGCAAGCTGAACAAGGAACTGGTGGCCCTGATCAATAAAAACGGGGGCAAAGCTGTGGGCCTAACGGGCCAGGATGCTAACCTGTTGCGGGCTGTACCCAGAAAAGGGCCTCAGGGCGAAGATCTGGGCCGGGTGGGAGAAGTGGTCCAGGTGCAGCCAGAACTGGTGCTGAATTTGATCAGCCAGGGCTATATTCCGGTAATCGCCCCTATTGCTGTGGATAGTGATGGCAAAAGCTATAACGTCAATGCCGACTATGTGGCCGGGCAGCTGGCCGGGGCCCTGCGGGCAGATAAGTTTATTTTGCTCACCGATGTGCCCGGCATATTGCGGAATGTCAATGACCGTTCCAGTTTGCTGTCAGAAGTAACCCTGAGCCAGGTGGAGGAACTGCAAGCAGAAGGGATTATCAAGGGTGGCATGCTGCCCAAGGTGGAATGCTGCGCCGCTGCCATCCGGGCCGGAGTGGAACGGGCCCATATTATCGATGGACGCATCCCGCACGGCATATTACTGGAAATCTTCACAGATGGAGGAATCGGCACGATGGTGTCGGCTTGAGGGGGGAGAGAGATGAACAAAACCGACGAGCTGATAGCTTTAGGCAAACAATATGTGATGAACACCTATGGAAGGCTCAATCTGGTACTGGCCCAGGGGCAGGGAGCCAGGGTTTGGGATCTAGAGGGCAAGGAATACCTGGACTTTCTAGCGGGAATTGCCGTTAATGCCCTGGGGCACAGTCACCCGGCAGTAGTGGAGGCCATCAAGAAACAGGCAGAAAAGCTGATCCACTGCTCCAATCTTTACTGGATTGAGCCCCAGATTCGGCTGGCCCAGCTCCTGGTGGAAAACTCCTGCGGGGATAAGGTCTTTTTCTGCAATTCCGGGGCCGAAGCCAATGAAGGGGCGATCAAGCTGGCCCGTAAATATGCCAAACTGCATTATGGGCCGGAAAAATATGAAATCATCACAGCTATTAATTCTTTCCACGGCCGGACCCTGGCGGCGATAACAGCCACCGGCCAGCCCAAATACCAGAAGGGTTTTGAGCCGCTAGTGCCTGGTTTCAAGCATGTTCCTTATAATGACCTGCAGGCACTGGCAGAGGCTATTGGCCCGCAAACCTGTGCCATCATGCTGGAGCCCATTCAAGGGGAAGGAGGCGTAGTAACTCCTGATCCCGCTTATTTGTCCGGGGTAGCGCAACTTTGCCGGGAACATGGTCTGCTGCTGATTCTGGATGAGGTACAAACCGGCATTGGACGCACCGGTAAACTTTTTGCCTATGAGCATTTCGGCATCGAGCCAGATATTTTTACATTAGCCAAAGGGCTGGGGGGCGGGGTGCCCATCGGGGCCATTGTGGCCAAAGAAGAAGTGGCAGCGGCTTTTCAGCCCGGGGATCATGCTTCTACCTTTGGCGGCAACCCCCTGGTCTGCGCTGCGGCCTTGGCGACCTTGAACATCATCCTGGAGGAAGGTTTTTTGGCCCAGGTTCAGGTCAAAGGAGAGTATCTGCGCTCCTTGCTGGCTGAGATGGGCCCGGTACGGGGCAAAGGGCTGATGCTGGGTCTGGAGTTGCCGGGACCGGGGGCGGAAGTAGTGGCCCGATGCCAGGAACGGGGGCTGTTGATAAACTGTACTGCCGGGAATGTGCTCCGGTTTGTACCGCCGTTGATTGTCAACGAAGCGGAAATACAGGAAGCTGTCCGCATTTTGAGGGATTGTATGAAGTAAATAAGCTATACCCCCAGGCCAGATCACTGATGTTGGCCTGCTTTTTTTCTGTAGCCCGAACCAGTCCGGAGGCGGCACCGGCTTGCAGTAAATATTCGGCAAGGGATTGGGCAAAGGGAGCAAACTCCTGATCGCCAAACTGTTTCTGGGGAAAGGAATTTAATAATTCAACATAGAATATATTTTTTTCAAAATGGACTAGTGGTCTAATCACAAGGCCAAAGTCTTTAGGGGGAGGGTAAATGAAGTACAGGGTAGATTTAAACAGTGATCTGGGAGAAAGTTTTGGTGTGTATAAACTGGGTATGGATAAGGAGTTGCTGGAAATCATTACTTCTGCCAACATAGCCTGCGGTATGCACGCCGGAGATCCCCGGGTTATGTCCGCTACTGTAAAAATGGCTGTCCAGAACGGGACTGCTATTGGAGCGCATCCCGGATATCCTGATTTACAGGGGTTTGGCAGGCGCAACCTTGCCATGAGTCCGGAGGAAGTGAAAGACTATGTTATTTATCAGATAGGGGCTCTGGAAGCTTTTGCCCGGACTATGGGTACGACCCTGCAGCATGTTAAGGTCCATGGCGCTTTGTATAATATGGCTGCCAGGGATTACAAGCTGGCTTTAGCCATAGCCGAAGCTGTGAAAGCTGTAAACCCGGATCTAATTTTACTGGCACTGGCTAATTCGGAGATGGTTAGAGCAGCTAAAGACATAGGCTTGAAAGTAGCTGAAGAAGTTTTTGCTGACCGGGCTTATAACCCCGATGGCACTTTAGTAGCCAGAGGTACGCCTGGAGCCATGATTCACGAAAAAGCCGTGGCTATTCCCAGGGTGGTTCGGATGGTCACGGAAGGCAAAGTCACAGCTATCAATGGCGAAGATATTGACATCAAAGCTGACAGCATTTGTGTTCACGGGGATAATCCGGAAGCCCTTGCTTTCGTGAAAGAAATTCGGACAGCACTGGAAGAAGCCGGTGTTTCCGTTGAACCCTTGGCTAATTTCATAATCTAATAAAGACAAGAAGGGGGAAAGTTTGATGGCAGATTTCGAAATCAAGACTAAAACAGGAACAGCAGGGAAGGCTAGTTTAGGGGCGCTCCTGGGGGCGGCCTTCCTGATGGCTACTTCAGCCATCGGACCTGGGTTTGTGACTCAGACGGCCGTTTTTACCCAGCAGTACATGGCTAATTTTGCTTTCATTATCTTAGCTTCAGTTATTCTGGATATTGGAGCCCAGATGAATGTTTGGCGCGTTATCGCTATATCGGGTATGCGCGGCCAGGATGTAGCCAATAAGGTACTGCCGGGTTTGGGTTATTTTGTTGCTTTCCTGGTGGCTTTAGGTGGGTTGGCTTTCAATATCGGTAATATTGCAGGTGCCGGTATGGGGATGAATGTAATGTTTGGCATTACTCCTGCTATGGGGGCCATTATTTCCGCAATGATCGCTATTTTTATCTTTTTATCCAAAGAAATGGGCAAGGCCATGGATGCATTTGCCAAGGTTTTAGGCGGTCTAATGATTCTTTTAACCTTATATGTAGCCATTATAACCAGGCCACCTGTAGGTGAAGCCTTGCTTCGTACTTTTGTTCCAACTGAAGTGCCTCTCTTACCCATTATCACCTTATTGGGTGGCACAGTGGGTGGATACATTACTTTTGCCGGTGGTCATCGCCTTATTGATGCAGGTATTACCGGTATTGAAAATTTGCGTGAAGTTACCAGGGGTTCTGTGACAGGTATCATTATTGCATCTGTCATGCGGGTGGTTCTTTTCCTTGCTGTTTTGGGGGTAGTTGCTGCAGGGCACAAGCTGGATCCGGCCAATCCGCCTGCATCAGCTTTCCAGTTAGCTGCAGGAAATATCGGCTATAAGCTGTTTGGTGTTGTTTTCTGGTCGGCAGCTATTACCTCTGTGGTGGGGGCAGCTTATACTTCCGTATCTTTCCTTCGCTCGCTGGCTAGCACCTTTGAGAATAATTACAAGTGGTGGATTATCGCCTTTATTGTAGCTTCTACGGTAATTTTTGTAACTATTGGTAAGCCAGTCAAGCTCTTGATTCTGGCCGGTGCTTTAAACGGTCTCATTCTTCCCATTACTTTGGGAACCATGCTCATCGCTTCCAAACGGAAAGATATTGTAGGGGAATACAAACAGCCTACCTGGTTGATGCTCTTCGGAATTCTTGTTGTTATTGTAGCTATATATGCAGGAGTTCTTTCTCTAAAAGGCATCACAGATTTATTTAAATAAAAGCTGAAAAGGGAGGCTTTGCCTCCCCTTCTTAATCACCATTAGCGGGGGTGATTTCATGTATGATAAGGCCAGGTTTCTTCCTGCTGGGGATAAAGGGGTGGTGGTAGAGTTTGGCAATTCTATCAGTAAGGAAATCAACAAAAAAATTCGTAGCTTGATGTTAGCTATAGAACAGGCTGAATTACCGGGCATAATGGAACTCATACCTACCTACCGCTCTTTACTGGTGCTTTATGAACCCTTGGCCTGGAAATATGGTGATTTAATCCTTCAACTTGAAAAAATCGAAGCCAATCTAGGTTCATTAAAACTTCCCGAGCCCCAGGTTATTTTATTGCCTGTGGTATATGGCGGGGAATATGGACCTGATTTAAACTTTGTCTCTGAACATGCGAAATTGACTCCGGAAGAGGTTATTAAAATTCACACGGGGACAGATTATTTAATTTATATGCTTGGATTTACTCCCGGATTTCCATACCTGGGTGGCATGGATGAACGCATAGCTACACCGCGGCTTCAGACACCTCGCACAAAAATTCCTGCTGGTTCTGTAGGTATCGCAGGAAGCCAAACAGGGGTTTATCCTATCGAAAGTCCAGGCGGCTGGCAAATAATTGGCCGTACTCCTGTCAAACTTTTCGACCCTGCCAGGGAAAAACCCGTTCTCTTACAAGCAGGAAATTATGTGCGTTTTTATCAAATAACTCCCGAAGAATACCAGGAAATAGCCCAACTGGTTGAGAAGGGCCAGTACATTGTTAAATCCGAGAATTATAGTGAGAAGGAGGTTTGACATGAGTTTTATCAGGGTTATAAAACCAGGCCTCCTGACAACGATACAGGACCGTGGACGGTTCGGTTATCAACAGTGGGGTATTCCTGTGGCCGGAGCCATGGATGAATACGCTTTGCGTATAGCCAATCTTTTGGTAGGTAATCCGGAAGGTGAGGCATGTTTGGAAATTACTCTCCTGGGACCCACCCTGGAATTCCAGGCTGAAGGCGTAATTGCCCTGACAGGGGCTGATCTGGGAGCCAGGTTAAATGGCCAGGATCTTCCTCTCTGGCAGGCTTTACAAGTCCAAAAAGGCGACAAACTGGAATTTACGGGTGTGAAGGCAGGATGTCGTGCCTATTTAGCGGTAGCCGGAGGGTTTGAAGTTCCGGTAGTGATGGGCAGTAAGTCTACATATGTACGTGGACAGATAGGCGGTTTTGCAGGGAGGAGTTTACGTAAGGGAGATGAAATTGGCATAAGGGTTCCTCGGGTAGATTTAAGGAGATTGATCAATCGAACGGTACCCAGGGAGTACCGGTATGAATTTACCAATCCCATCCTGGTACGGGTTGTGCTGGGTCCCCAGGATGATGCCTTTACCGAGGACGGAATTAGAACCTTTTTGGAAGGGCAATACCAGGTAACTAACGAAGCTGACCGTATGGGGTATCGCCTGGATGGTCCCAAAATCCAGCATAAGACAAGTCCGGATATTATCTCTGATGGTATTGTCATGGGTTCTATCCAGGTCCCCGGGCATGGTTTGCCTATTATTATGATGGCTGACCGACAAACTACCGGGGGTTACACGAAAATCGCCACCGTTATTACCGCAGATTTAAACAAAATAGCCCAGGCTAAGCCGGGAGATGCAATCAGGTTTCAGGCTGTTTCTATTGAGGAAGCCCATGAGATTTACCGGGCCTATGAAGAAAAAATTCGCAACGTCAAGGATAAATTTATTTTTGCTCAAAAAGAGCCCTTCACAAGTAAGAAAGGGTTAAAGAGAACTATGCGTATATGGGTAAATGGTACGGAATATATAGTCGAAATAGAAAGATTATGAGAGGAGGAGAAAAATGCTGGAATTATTTCATGCTAAACCTGAGGAGGTCAGGGGAGCCATCCGCAAAGGGGAAATAAACAGACCGACAGCGGGGATGTGTGCAGGGTACGCTCAAGCTAACCTTGCTGTTTTACCGAAAGATTTAGCCTTTGAATTTTTGCTCTTTTGTCAAAGAAATCCTAAACCCTGTCCGGTCCTGGATGTTACAGAGGTGGGCTCTTTTGAGCCTGTTTTAACAGCCCCGGGTGCTGATTTGCGCACGGATATACCCAAATACCGTATTTATAAGTATGGCCAACTAGTTGATGAGACTAGTGATATTTTAAATTATTGGCGAGAAGATCTTGTTGCTTTTCTTTTAGGTTGCAGTTTTACCTTTGAGAGTGGATTGCTTCAAGGGGGGATTCCGGTCCGTCATATTGAAGAAGGCAGGAATGTACCCATGTATATTACCAATATACCCTGCAAACCTGCAGGAAGGTTCAGTGGCCCCATGGTAGTAAGTATGCGTCCTATACCTTATCAACAGGTAGTAAAGGCAGTACAAATAACAAGTCGTTATCCAGCTGTTCATGGTGCACCTGTTCATATCGGAGACCCTGTTCTGATCGGAATAAAAGATTTAGATAAACCGGATTTTGGAGACCCTGTCACCATTAAACCAGGGGAAGTACCGGTATTCTGGGCTTGTGGTGTTACCCCACAAGCTGTGGCTATGCAGTCGAAACCACCTTTCATGATTACCCATGCTCCCGGGCACATGTTTATAACTGATGTGCTCAATGAGGACCTGACTGTATAGAGAGATGCCTCATAACAAGACACGTGAAACCATCACGTGTCTTGTTTTACTTTGAAGCGGGGTATTTGAGGGATGAAATCAGACAAAAATCCCCTATTAACCATTGCATTATTATGCAGAAATATTGTATAATTATAAACGAATTAGCTGGTGAGGGGGATTAGCAGTGAAAGGATATTTAGTCCTGGCCGATGGTACAGTCTACGAAGGCACCGCCTTTGGTGCCGTAGGGGAGGCTATCGGCGAGGTGGTTTTCAATACAGGCATGACGGGTTATCAGGAGATATTGACTGACCCGTCCTATTGCGGGCAGATAGTGACCATGACCTATCCATTGATCGGTAACTATGGCATCAATCAGGATGACTTCGAGGCCTCCCGCAGTTATGTCCGGGGGTTTATCGTGCGGGAAACCTGCACCTACCCCAGCAACTGGCGGGCTAAGGAGACGCTGGATGCCTATCTGTATCGCCATCGTATTATTGGTCTGGCAGGCATAGATACCAGGGCGCTGACCAAAAAATTGCGGCAGCATGGGGTGATGCAGGGGCTGATCACCACTTTGCCGGGGACAGTGGCAGAGATGGTGGCCAAAATCAAGCAGGCGCCGCCGGTGTTTGGGCCCCAGCTGGTGCAGACGGTGACTACACCCGAGCCTTATACCATCCCCGGGCCCGGCCCCAGGGTAGTGGTCATGGATTTTGGCGCCAAAGCCAATATTCTGCGCAGCCTGAATAAACTGGGGCTGGAACTGGTAGTGGTCCCGGCGCATGCCACGGCCGATGAAATTATGGCTTACCGGCCGGCCGGGTTGATGCTGTCCAACGGACCGGGGGATCCAACGGATGTGCCCCTGGCCATCAATACAGTGCGCCAACTCCTGGGCGAACTGCCCATTTTCGGGATTTGTCTCGGCCATCAGATCATCGGCCTGGCTTTAGGCGGCAGCACTTATAAGCTAAAATTCGGACACCGGGGCGCCAACCATCCCGTGCAGGATTTACACAGCGGGCGAGTATATATCACCTCCCAGAATCACGGGTTTGCCCTGGCAGCCGATTCACTGCAGCAGCTGCCGGTGGAAATCACCCATCTCAACCTCAATGATGATACAGTGGAAGGGTTAAGGCATAAGGAATTGCCGGTTTTCTCGGTGCAATACCATCCGGAAGCTGCACCGGGACCGGAAGATAATGAATATCTGTTCCAGCAGTTTTTGCAGTTACTTTAAACCAGGAAACAAAGGGGGAGGAGCATGCCCAAAAGACAGGATATTAAAAAAGTGCTGGTAATCGGTTCCGGGCCCATTATCATCGGCCAGGCGGCGGAATTCGATTATGCCGGTACCCAGGCTTGCAAGGCTTTGAAAGAAGAAGGGCTGGAGGTAGTGCTGGTCAATTCCAACCCGGCGACCATTATGACCGATGCCAATATGGCGGATAAAATTTATATCGAGCCATTACAGTGGCAGACGGTGGCTCAAATCATAGAAAAAGAACGGCCTGATGGACTGTTACCTACCCTGGGTGGACAGACTGGCCTGAATATAGCTGTTGAACTGGCGGAGAAAGGGATTTTGCAGCAATATGGTGTCGCCCTGCTGGGAACTCCCCTGGAGGCGATCAAGCGGGCTGAGGATAGGGAATTATTCCGGGCCTTAATGCTGGAGATCGGTGAACCTATTCCTCCCAGTACCATCGTAGAAACAGTAGATGCTGCCCTGGCCTTTGCCGAGGAGATTGGCTATCCGGTGATCGTCCGTCCCGCTTATACCCTGGGAGGATCCGGGGGCGGAATTGCCCATAATGCCAGGGAACTGGCGCAAATCGCTGATAAGGGCTTGAAGTACAGTGCTATCGGGCAGATTCTGCTGGAAAAAAGCGTGGCCGGCTGGAAGGAAATCGAGTATGAGGTAATGCGGGATAGTGCCGATAACTGCATTACCATTTGTAATATGGAAAACATCGACCCGGTGGGAATTCATACCGGGGATTCCATTGTTATCGCGCCTTCCCAGACTTTAAGTGACCGCGAGTATCAGATGCTACGCACTGCCGCACTGAAGATAATCAGGGCCTTAAAAATTGAGGGTGGATGTAATGTCCAATTCGCCTTAAATCCTCACAGTTTTGAATATATAGTAATCGAGGTTAATCCCCGGGTGAGCCGCAGCTCGGCCCTGGCGTCAAAAGCGACTGGTTATCCCATTGCCAAGATGGCGGCCAAAATTGCCATTGGCCTGACCCTGGCTGAGTTGACTAACCCGGTTACTGGTAAAACCAGTGCCTGCTTTGAACCGGCCCTGGACTACTGTGTAGTCAAGATTCCCCGCTGGCCGTTCGATAAATTTCCCACGGCTGACCGGCGACTGGGAACTCAGATGAAGGCTACCGGGGAAGTGATGGCCATTGAACGCAGCTTTGAGGCCGCTTTACAAAAGGCAATCCGCAGTCTGGAAATCGGTTTGGACAGTTTGCAATTGCCCAAACTGGGTGCTCTTTCCGATATGGCCATCGAACACCGGCTGCAAGAAGCCGATGATGAAAGGCTGTTTGTGGTGGCAGAGGCTTTTCGCCGCCATTTTACCGTGAAAGAGGTTTATCAGCTTACGAAAATCGATCCCTGGTTCCTGGAAAAGATTCGCGGTCTGGTGGAACTGGAAAGGCAAATCAAAAAAACGCCCTGGGGTCAGGTAACTTCGGAATTTTTACAGTTGGTCAAAAGCAAAGGTTTCAGTGATCGGGCCCTGGCTCGCTGGTGGGGAGTAGAAGAACGTGAAGTGCGGGATCGGCGGGCAGAGTGGGGCATTCGCCCGGTTTATAAGCTGGTGGATACCTGTGCTGCTGAGTTTGAAGCAGCTACTCCCTACTATTATTCTTCTTATGAGCAGGAGGATGAAGTAGAAGTCAGTACCAGACCGAAAGTGGTGGTGCTGGGCTCGGGGCCGATCCGCATCGGTCAGGGGATTGAGTTTGATTATTGTTCAGTCCATTCTGTCTGGGGTTTGCAGGAACTGGGTTATGAAACCATTATTATCAATAATAACCCCGAAACAGTGAGTACGGATTTTGATACGGCGGATAAATTATATTTTGAACCTCTGACAGTGGAAGATGTTCTGCATGTAATTGAAAAAGAACAGCCTCTGGGAGTGATTGTACAATTCGGCGGCCAAACTGCCATTAATCTGGCAGCCAAACTGGAGGCGGCCGGAGTGAAAATCCTGGGTACGTCCGTGCAGTCCATTGACCTGGCAGAAGACCGGGAAAAATTCGCTGCCCTGTTAGCTAAACTGGGAATTCCCCAGACGGAAGGCAAGGCGGTCTTCTCGGTTACAGAAGGGGTGGAATGGGCCCGGCAGCTGGGTTATCCCCTGGTAGTGCGTCCTTCCTATGTTCTGGGCGGCCGCAATATGGAGATTGTCCAAAAAGAAGAGGAGCTGGTCCACTATTTAACCACAGCAGTGGAAATCACCCCCGAACATCCGGTGCTGATTGACCGCTATCTGCTGGGGCGGGAAGTCGAGGTAGATGCCATCGGTGATGGTAAGGATATATTTATTCCTGGCATTATGGCCCATGTGGAGAGGGCGGGGGTGCATTCCGGGGACTCCATGGCGGTTTATCCGGCTCAGGGTTTAAGCCGGGAAGAGGAAGAACTGCTGGTGGATTATACCTTGCGGATCGGTCGGGCCTTGCAGGTATGTGGTCTTATCAATATTCAGTATGTGATCAGCAACGGTCAGGTTTATGTGCTGGAAGTCAACCCACGGGCGTCCCGGACGGTGCCGGTGTTGAGTAAAGTGACGGCAGTGCCCATGGTGGCGGTAGCTACCAAAGCCATGCTGGGAGAGAGCCTGACCAAACAGGGGTATTATCATGGCCTCAAGCCCCCCTCTCCCTGGATTACTGTCAAAGCCCCTGTTTTTTCCTTCGAGAAACTGGGCGGGGTGGAAATCTCCCTGGGCCCGGAAATGAAGTCCACCGGTGAGGTAATGGGCACAGCGGCGGAGTATCCTGCTGCCTTGCTGAAAGCCATGCAGGCCGCCAATATCAAGTTGCCTGCGGGCGGAACGGTGTTCTGGTCGGTAGCGGATTGGGACAAGGAGGAAGCGGCCCGGCTGGCTGCTCGCTTTGCCGCTTATGGCTTCCAGCTGGCAGCTGCAGGAGATACCTGGCGCTATTTCGCGGAACGGGGATTACAGGTAACGGAACTTGAAGAAGACCTGACAGCGATCAGAACTGGTCGCATTCAGCTGGTAATCAATACACCTACCCAGGGGAAAAATCCGGGGCGGCGGGGCTTCCAGCTGCGCCGCACGGCAGCGGAATATAGAATTCCGTGCTTAACTTCTCTGGATACGGCCAATGCGGTATTGCAGGTGCTGGAGTACCTGGCTGCCGGCGGCACGGCTGAACCCCTGGAACTGGCGGTATATACAGGTTAAGGAGGCATAAACAATGGCATTAGCATTAAATGAAATTCAAAAAGCCATGCAGGGGCGGGATTTTCTCTGCATGTCTGACTATACCAGAGAAGAGTTGAAGGAAATGATTGCTCTGGCTCTGCACCTGAAAAAAGAACAGAAAATGGGGGTATCCCACCCCATTTTACAGGGCAAAACCCTGGCCATGATTTTCCGCAAATCTTCGACCCGGACCAGGGTGTCCTTTGAAGTGGGCATGTATCAGTTAGGAGGCTATCCCCTCTTTTTGAGCAGCAATGATATTCAGCTGGGACGGGGGGAACCGATTGCTGATACTGCGCGGGTGCTGTCCCGCATGGTGGATGGCATCATGATCCGTACCTTTGCCCAGGCCGAGGTGGAGGAGCTGGCTCAGTTTGCCGATGTGCCGGTAATCAACGGCTTGACCGATCTGCTGCATCCCTGCCAGGTGCTGGCTGACCTGATGACCATCCAGGAATACAAAGGCAAGCTGGTTGGACTGAAGCTGGCCTATGTGGGGGATGGCAACAATATGGCCCATTCCCTGCTGATTGGTGGGGCCAAGATGGGGATGAAGGTAGCGGTGGCCAGCCCGGAAGGCTATCTGCCTCAGGCGGAAATTGTGGCTAAAGCTCAGGCCTTTGCCGCTGAAAGCGGTGGGGAAATTCTGGTTACTACTGATCCGGTGGAAGCAGTAACGGATGCCGATGTGGTCTATACTGATGTCTGGGCTTCCATGGGGCAGGAAGCAGAAGCCGAGGAGCGGGCCCGGATCTTCCAACCCTATCAGGTCAATGAGGAACTGGTAGCCAAAGCCAGGGCAGATTATCTCTTCCTGCACTGTCTGCCGGCCCACCGCGGGGAGGAAGTAACCGCCGGGGTAATCGATGGTCCCAATTCAGTGGTGTTTGATGAGGCAGAAAACCGGCTGCATGCCCAAAAGGCTCTGCTGGCCCTGTTGTTGTAGAACAGGCTTCCTCTCGCCCTGTCCAAATGATATAATGGGGACAAGGGGGGGGAGGATGGTGAAAAATAGAAATCCTAAACTGATCTGGTGGAACAGGATAGTTAACGCAGCTTTACTGGTAGTTATGCTGATTTCAGCCTATAGTTTATTCTTTCCGACAAGGGATCCCAATTATTTTAGTGGATCTGCCTTGCTGAAACAGGTGGAGCAATATGCCCGATCAGGCTTGGATAAAAAGGCACTGGAACAGGCCAATACCCTGGATTATACCAATATCTATACCATCGGCTTTGGCCAGGCTAACCTGCTTTCCCTGTGGCCACCCGGGACTGAGACCGTCAGGATGCTGGCCAAAGAACTACTACAACTTGAACCCGCGGATGATGCAGATTTCCGGCCCGAGTTTGCTGTACGCATCGGTTATGTGGAAGAAAAAGGTGATAAGACGCGGCTTACCGGCTTTTATTATGACCGCCGCGGCCTGGTCAAAAGCGGTAATCAGGTTTACCGCCTGTCAGCGGCCGGACAGCAGTTGCTTAACCAGGAGCTAGATGGCTGGGTGGCATTAACGGAGGTTAGAAATGGGTTTTATTTAGCTGCTTGCCGGCGAAACTGGTCTGCTCTAGAGCGTTTTGCCGCACCGGCGGTAATAGAGGCAGTCCGGAAAGGTAAAATTCCCGCTGGGGAACCGGTGGAAATTGGATATAAGTTTAATGAGGTACAACATTCAGGAAAGAACCAATTTGTAGAGGCAAATATAGAGGATACTATAACTTTAAAAAACGGGCGTAAATTTGCTGCCAGGTTGACTTATAAGATAATTAACGGGCGCTGGCAAATTACCGGGTTGAATTAAAATACAGAAAAGGGTATAATATTTCCTGAGTTTTTATAAAAAGGAGACGGTTGGCGTGAAAAAAGTGGTGCTGGCATATTCGGGGGGATTGGATACTTCCATCATTATCCCCTGGTTAAAAGAAAATTACGGTTATGAAGTAATTGCCATGGTTGCCGATTTGGGGCAAGGGGAGGAACTGGCTCCCCTGGAGGAAAAGGCCATTAAATCCGGGGCCAGCAAGATTTATATTGAAGACTTGAAAAAGGAATTTGTTGAAGATTTCATCTGGCCTACTCTGAAAGCAGGGGCCGTTTATGAAGGCAAATATTTGCTGGGTACTTCCTTTGCCCGCCCCTTGATTGCCAAGCGGCTGGTGGAAATTGCTCGCCAGGAAGGGGCGGAAGCGGTGGCTCACGGAGCTACCGGCAAAGGCAATGACCAGGTACGGTTTGAACTGACCGTAAAAGCCCTGGCCCCTGATTTGAAGATCATTGCTCCCTGGCGCCTGTGGGATATCCGCTCCCGGGAAGATGCCATTGATTATGCCCAGGCCCGGGGTATTCCCGTACCGGTGACCAAGGCCCGGCCCTATTCCATGGACCGTAACCTCTGGCATTTGAGCCATGAAGGGGCTGATCTGGAGGATCCCTGGAATGAACCGCAAAAGGATGTATTGATGCTGATTACCCCGCCGGAAGAAGCTCCGGACCAGCCGACCTATGTGGAGCTGGAATTTGAACAGGGCATTCCGGTGAAGCTGAACGGTGAAGCTCTGGATGGGGTCAGCCTGATTGAGAAACTGAATGAAATCGCCGGTGCCAATGGTGTGGGTGTGGTAGACATGGTGGAAAATCGCCTGGTGGGGATGAAATCCCGGGGAGTTTATGAGACTCCGGCCGGCACTGTCCTCTATGCTGCCCACCGGGAATTAGAACTGCTCTGCCTGGACCGGGCCACTTTGCATTATAAGGACCTGGTAGCCCAGCGCTATGCTGAACTGGTATACGATGGGGTCTGGTATCATCCCCTGCGGGAAGCCATTGATGCTTTTGTCAATGTGACTCAGAAGACGGTGACCGGTACCGTACGGTTAAAGCTGTACAAAGGCAGTTGCACACCGGCAGGAGCCAGGTCGCCCTATTCCCTCTATCACCAGGAGCTGTCCACCTTTGGTCGGGACGAAATCTACAACCAGAAGGATGCGGAAGGCTTTATCAATCTCTTCGGCCTACCCCTGCTGGTACGGGCGATGATGGAGGAAAAAAATCGCAAATAGCGCAAGCAGCCGCCAGGCTCTGGCCATCGGGCCAGGCCTGGCTTCGTACTATCCAGCTAATTAACGAAGGAGGAGACAGAGGTGGGTAAACTCTGGGGTGGCCGCTTTGCCAAAACCACAGATAAACTGGTGGAGGATTTTCACTCTTCCATTCATTTTGATCAGCGCCTCTATCGCCAGGATATCCTGGGCAGTATTGCTCATGCCACCATGCTGGGCGAACAGGGGATTATCACTCCGGCTGAGGCGGACCAGATTATAGCTGGCCTGAAAGAGCTGCTGGCGGAGATTGAGGCCGGGAAAGTCCAATTTGATGTAGCTGCGGAAGATATCCATATGAATATAGAAAAGCTGCTGACTGAAAAAATCGGAGCAGTGGGGAAAAAGCTCCACACCGCCCGCAGTCGCAATGACCAGGTGGCCCTGGATATTCGCCTGTATCTGCGGGAGGAGATCGGACAAGTCAAACACCTGTTGCTGGAATTGATTGAAACCTTGCTGGAACTGGCCCAGCAACATACGGAGACGGTGATGCCCGGCTATACCCATTTACAACGGGCTCAGCCTATTACCCTGGCCCATCACTTGCTGGCCTATATTGCCATGTTCCAGCGGGATGTGGAAAGGCTGCAGGATGTCCTGAAGCGGGTAAATGTCTGTCCCCTGGGATCGGGGGCGCTGGCCGGCACCACTTTTCCCCTGAACCGGGAAAGGGTAGCTGAGTTACTGGATTTTCCGGCCATTACCATGAACTCTCTGGATGCCGTCAGTGACCGGGATTTTGCCATTGAATTCTGTGCTGCTGCTTCCCTACTGATGATGCATCTCAGCCGTTTCAGTGAGGAAATCATCCTCTGGTCCAGCAGTGAGTTTGCTTTTATTGAACTGGATGATGCTTTCAGTACCGGCAGTTCCATTATGCCGCAAAAGAAAAATCCTGATGTAGCAGAACTGGTGCGGGGCAAGACCGGTCGGGTTTATGGTGACTTGATGGCCTTGCTGACAGTGATGAAGGGGTTGCCTCTGGCCTATAACAAGGATATGCAAGAGGATAAGGAAGCGCTCTTTGATGCCATCGATACGGTTAAGGGTTGTTTGCTGGTCTTTACTCCCATGCTGGCAACAATGAAGGTACGGGAAGATAATATGCGCAAGGCTGCTCAGGGTGGCTTCACCAATGCCACCGATCTGGCAGATTATCTGGCCAAAAAAGGGGTGCCTTTCCGGGAAGCCCATGAAATTGTGGGTAAAGCAGTGCTTTATTGTGTAGAGCAGGGCAAGGCCCTGGAGGAAGTAACACTGGAAGAATACCGGCAAATGTCACCGGTGTTTGCAGAAGACCTTTATGAGGCTATCAGTATTGATTACTGTGTCCAGGCCCGGCAGGTACCGGGAGGACCGGCGCCGGCAGCTGTCCGGATCGCATTGCAGCAAGTGGAAAAATGGCTGGCGGCCAGTAGACAATAGAGCTTGTGGGGAGGGAGTATGGTGAAAATCATTGTGCAGAAATTCGGCGGTACATCGGTAGCAGATGGGGAAGGCAGGGCCCGGGCTATTGAGCGCATTCTGGCCGCCAAAGCAGAAGGCTATCAGCCGGTGGTAGTGGTTTCAGCTATGGGGCGCAAGGGGGCTCCCTATGCTACTGACACCTTGATTAGCCTGGTGAAAGAAATTAATCCAGAGGTTAATCCCCGGGAGCTGGATTTGCTCATTTCCTGCGGAGAGATTATCTCTACAGTAGTTATGGCTCATACCCTCAATAGCATGGGCCACCCGGCCATTGCTTTAACTGGCGGCCAGGCCGGGATCAAGACTGATGCCAATTTTGGCAATGCCCAGATTTTAGAGGTTGACCCCATGCCCATCCTGCGCCAGGTAATGGATGATAAAATTGTGGTGGTTGCGGGCTTTCAGGGGATAGCTCCTGATGGCAGCATAACAACCCTGGGCCGGGGCGGCAGTGACACTACCGCTACCGCACTGGGGGCAGCCTTACAGGCTGAAGTGGTGGAAATCTATACCGACGTGGATGGGGTAATGACCGTTGATCCCCGGGTGGAGCCGGAAGCCAAGATTCTGGATGAAATTTCCTATCGGGAAGTGTGCGAAATGGCCTATCAGGGGGCGAAAGTTATTCATCCGCGGGCCGTTGAAGTGGCCATGAGCCGCCAGGTACCCATTCGCATTAAAAATACCTTTTCTGATGCCAAAGGTACCCTCATTTCCCAGTCTGCTGCTGAACGGGTCATTACCGGGATTGCCCACCTTACCGGGCTCAGCCAGGTCCGGGTTCTTTCCAGCCGGGATGGTCAGCAAAACTGGCAGCTGGTGCGAGTCAAGCTGTTCCGGGTGCTGGCGGAAAAGGGCATCAGTGTGGATGTAATCTCTGTTCTGCCCGATGGGGTATACTTTACGGTGTCTCAGGCCGATGGTTTTAAAGCCTGTCAATACCTGCATGAAGCAGGATTCGCCTGTGAACTGGTGGAAAACTGTGCCAAGGTATCGGTTATCGGTGCCGGGATGCAAGGGGTTCCAGGGGTAATGGCGGAAATCATGGAAACCCTCTATAGTGCCGGAATAGATATCCTGCAAACTTCGGACTCGGATATCACTATTTCCTTCCTGGTACCGGAAAGTCAATTGAAAGAAGCGGTTCATGTTTTGCACCGCAAGTTAGGCTGGTAAGAGAGCAGGGTTCGCCCTGCTTTTTTCCTCATCAGGCAGGAAAACTGATGATGAGGGCGAATAGTATAAGATTATGCCGTTAAGGTAAAGTAGGGAAAGGGGAAGGTTTATGCAGTATATCAGCACCAGGAATAATTTCCGGCCGGTCAGCGCTGCAGAAGCCATCAATCTGGGCATGGTGCCTGCTGGAGGCTTGTTTGTGCCGGAAAGTTTTCCGCAATTCAGCAGGGAAGAGTTGACGGAACTGGTGGAAAGTTCGTACCAGGAGCTGGGAGCAGCCATCCTGGAGCGCTATCTGACCGATTATAGTCGGGAAGAAATTCGCACTTGTTTACAACGGGCCTATAATGCCAGCAGTTTCGCTCATCCGGAAATGGCCCCGGTGGTTTCACTGGCGGAAGACATCCACATCCTGGAACTCTGGCATGGGCCCACGGCAGCCTTCAAGGATATGGCCCTGCAGCTGCTGCCCCATTTGCTGGTGACAGCCAGACACAAACTGGGAGCGTCCAGGGAACTGGTAATTCTGGTGGCCACTTCCGGAGATACCGGCAAAGCCGCTCTGGAAGGGTTCAAGGATGTTCCCGGTATTCGCATTATGGTCTTCTATCCTCAGGGGGGAGTAAGTCAGGTCCAGGAACGGCAGATGCTCACCACCGGTGGACAGAATACCCGCGTAGTTGCTGTAACTGGCAATTTTGATGATTGCCAGAATGGGGTCAAGGCCATTTTTGCTGACGCAAGTTTGCGGAACTATCTGGCTGACAGGGGCTTTGAGCTTTCATCAGCCAATTCCATCAACTGGGGGCGCCTGGTACCGCAGATTATCTATTATTTCAGTGCCTACTTGCAGCTGGTGCGACGGGGCCGAATTGTGCTGGGCGACGAGGTCAATGTGGTGGTACCCACCGGAAACTTCGGCAATATCCTGGCGGCCTGGTATGCCAGAAGGATGGGGCTGCCGCTGGGCAAGCTGATCTGCGCCTCCAATGAAAATAATGTACTGACTGATTTTTTCCGAAACGGTACCTATGACCGGCGCCGCCAGTTCAAACTGACCAACAGCCCTTCGATGGATATCCTTATTTCCAGTAACCTGGAACGTTTTCTCTATGACTTAACTGGAGGGGATGGGGAGAAAATCACCCTCTGGTTTAATCAGCTGGCAGAAACGGGGCATTATACGGTGGATGAGCAGACCCGCCAGGCCATAGCGGAAGTACTCTGGGCCGGCTGGTGTGACCAGGAAGATACACTGAAGACCATTGCTGAAGTGTTTGACCGTTATCACTATACCCTGGATACCCATACGGCCGTTGCCTACAAAGTTTACCAGGATTTTCTTCAGGCCAGTGGTGATAAGCGGCCTGCGGTAATTGCCGCTACTGCCAGTCCCTTTAAATTTGTCAGCAGTGTGCTGTCCGCTCTGGTCAGCGCCGGGGACAGAGAGGGGCTGGATGAATTTGAACAGCTGAATATGCTCAGCCGCATTAGCGGCCTGCCCCTCCATCCCGGTTTGGCTGGCCTTAAGGAAAAAGAGGTGCGCCATAACTGGCAGGCTGGCAAGATGGAGCTGAAATCCCAGCTGCTTTGCTGGCTGGGTTTATAGGAGGAAAAGAAAACGATGTCTTTACCCAGTAAGGAACAGAAAGAAAGCTATGTACGGGAAATGTTCAATGCTATTGCCCGCCGCTATGATTTGATGAATACCCTGATGACCTTTGGGCTGGACCGGCGCTGGCGCCGCTTTGCCGTAGCCCGTTCCGGTATGGGACCTGGAAAACAGGCTCTGGATATTTGCTGTGGTACCGGCATGCTGGCCATGGCCCTGGCAGAAGCCGGTGGTCCTACAGGCAGGGTGGTTGGTCTGGATTTTTCGGAAAATATGCTGGCTGTAGCCCGGGAAAACCTGCGCCATTTTCCCCTGCAGGAGAATATCACCTTGATTCAGGGCAATGCCATGGCCCTGCCCTTTGCCGACAATAGCTTTGATTGTGTAACTGTGGGCTGGGGCCTGAGGAATGTACCTGACCTGGACCAGGTCTTGCGGGAAATGACCCGGGTGGTAAAGCCCGGGGGCATGGTGGTCAGCCTGGATATGGCTAAACCCAGTGCTCCGGTTTTTAAGGAACTCTACTGGTTTTATTTCGAGAAACTGGTCCCGCTGATGGGAAAATTCTGGGCCGGAAGGGCCAGTGCCTACAGCTATCTGCATGACTCGGCCAGGGTTTTCCCCCATCAGGCTGAGCTGGCCCGGCGCTTTGCTGCTGCCGGTCTGGTGGATTGTCGCTACCATGATTTGACCGGCGGCGTGGTAGCGGTAGTGGAAGGACGGAAACCCCGGTAAAAAAGCTCCTGCCCTGGTTGGGAGGGCAGGAGTTTTTACTTTAAAGATAAATCATTTTTCTGGTCATACCACCATCGATAATGAAGTTTTGCCCGGTAATAAACCCGCTTTCGTCGGAAAGCAAAAACCAGGCCAGGGCAGCTACATCTTCAGCTTTGCCCACCCGGCCGACTGGATGTTGCTGATGGTCACTGCTGGTTAGAGCTTCTGGATTATTTACTTCAATCCAGCCAGGGCTGATGCAGTTAACCCTCACTTCCGGGCCCAGGCTCATGGCCAGGGCGTGGGTTAAGGCATAGATGCCCCCTTTGGAGGCAGAATAGGCTTCTGTATTGGGTTCGGACATGAAGGCCCGGGTAGAGCAGAGGTTGACAATTGCCCCCTGCCGTTCTCTGAGGTGGGGGGCAGCATATTTAGCGCACAGGAAAGTTCCTGTCAGGTTAACGGTTATGACCCGTTCCCATTCAGCTAAAGTCAATTCAGCCAATGGCTTGTTACATGATATGGCTGCATTATTGACCAGATAATCTATGCCCCCAAAATAAGCGACGGTAGCCTGTATTGCTTCCCTTACCTGGGGTTCTGAGGCGATATCGACCAGGAAGAATTTAATTTTGCCATGATGCTGCAGTTCCGCTTCTGTTTCCTTTCCGGCCTGTTCAGCGATATCCCAGATAGCGACCTGAATTTGTTGCTGAAGTAGTTTAAGGGCAATAGCTTTATCAATACCATGGGCGCCACCGGTAATAATAGCTGTTTTCTTCATGGTTATCTCCTTTCTAGAAACTGACTTAAAATCACTTCGCCATAATCCTTTTTCTCAGCAAAAGGCCCCGGATCCCAGTCAGACAGCCTGACCCGGGGCTGCCAGCCTTCGTGAAAGTAAAGTTCGGCTCCGCAGGCTTGTGTAGCCAGCAGCCACTGTCGGACCAGTTCATCTTCTCCCAGATTGACGATAGTATTGCGCAGCCTGGTAAAGTTTTTGCCCGCCGGGGAACAGAGATAGGTTTGACAAACCAGCGGCCGGGCCTGATAAACCCGGCAGGTGCCGGTAGTTTGATCCAGAAAGATACAGGCGCCCTGTTCGTCTCTAGCCAGACTGATATCCACCGCCCTGCCCTGGACATAAATGTAAGCATGGCTGTTGAGAAAAGAGAGCAGCTGGGCAGGAGCAGGGTACTGGCCATGGAGATGGCGGTATAATACAAGAACGTCAATATAGGTTAGCGGGATTCGCTCATAACAACAGAGGTCACAGCCTTTACATTGCCGCACAGGGGCTCTGGTCCGCCGGGACGGACCATTTTCGATGAATTCATTAATCGCCTGTAAATAGTCTGCTATCGTGGCAGAAGGGTCCAGGATGCGCAGGTCATAGCCCTGGTTGCCTTTGATTTCTGCTGGAAAAATTTCAACTTTCATTGCTGGCCTCCAATCCCTGTTGATTTGCCCATTTTCCCGAATTTTGCTATAATGAAATTTATGAATTGCCGAGAAAATGCCAATAAGGAAGGTGAAACCATGATCACCAAACAGGATGTCGAACACGTCGCCATGCTGGCCCGTTTGGAGCTGACTGAAGAAGAAAAAGAGATGTTTACCCAGCAGCTCAATGCTATTTTAGAATATGCTGACCAGTTGAAGCAACTGGATACCAGTGAGATTCCTCCCACTGCCCACGCTATTCCCATGCAAAATGTCTTCCGGGATGATGAGGTCAAGCCCGGTTTAAGCAATGAGGAGGCTGTGGCTGCTGCGCCGGAAGCAGAAGATGGCTTCTTTAAAGTGCCGAAAATAGTCTAAGGAGGGACAGGCATTGAGTTTACATACATTGACGGTGGAACAGGCCAGTCAAATGCTGGCCAGGAAAGAAATCAGCAGTGTGGAGCTGACCCGGGCCATACTGGACAGGATTGAGCAGGTGGACAATCAGGTCCAGGCCTTTGTCACTGTTACCAGAGAACAGGCTCTGGCCCAGGCGGAGGAAATTGACCGCAGACGGCAACAGGGGGAAGAACTGGGACCGCTGGCCGGGATTCCCTTTGCTCTCAAGGACAATATGTGTACCAGAGGGATTCGCACTACCTGCTCGTCTAAAATATTACATAATTTCATTCCCCCCTACAATGCCACAGTCTGGGACAAGCTGCAGGCAGCCGGGGCGGTTCTGGTGGGCAAAACCAACCTGGATGAGTTCGCTATGGGTTCATCCACGGAGAATTCAGGCTTTTTCCCTACCCATAACCCCTATGACCTGGAGCGGGTGCCCGGAGGGTCTTCCGGGGGTTCGGCTGCAGCAGTGGCAGCCGGGGAGGCGCTGTTTTCCCTGGGTTCCGATACCGGGGGCTCTATTCGCCAGCCGGCGGCTTTTTGCGGGCTGGTAGGATTAAAGCCCACTTATGGCCTGGTTTCCCGCTATGGCCTGATCGCTTTTGCTTCCAGTCTGGATCAGATCGGTCCTTTTGCCCGTACGGTACGGGATTGTGCCCTGATTACTCAGACCATTGCTGGCCACGACCCCAAAGACTCCACTTCGGCAGGCTTGCCTGTGCCTGACTATCTGCAGGCTTTAGAAGGCGGGGTCAAAGGGCTGAAAGTAGGGGTACCGAGGGAATATTACCAGGTAGAAGGTATTCAGCCGGAAATTCGGGCCGCAGTGGAGAAGACCATCAAGGCTCTTGAAGATCTGGGGGCAGAGGTAGGGGAATGTTCTTTGCCCCATACCAGGTATGCTCTGGCAACCTATTACCTGATTGCCCCGGCGGAAGCCAGCTCCAACCTGGCCCGTTATGATGGCGTGCAATACGGCCTCAGGGTTGAAGGGGAAGACATCGTGGAGATGTACAAAAAGACCCGCAGTCAGGGATTTGGCCCGGAAGTCAAGCGTCGCATCATGCTGGGGACTTATGCATTGAGTTCCGGCTACTATGATGCCTATTATCTCAAAGCTTTAAAGGTACGGACCTTAATTAAACAGGATTTTGACCAGGCGTTTGCCCGGTTTGATGTATTGCTTTCACCTACTACTCCGACGGTAGCTTTCAAATTCGGGGAAAAGGCTGCCGATCCCATCTCCATGTATCTGTCCGATATCTTTACCATGTCCTCCAACCTGGCAGGGATTCCGGCCATCAGCATACCGGTAGGGCTGACAGATGGCTTGCCAGTGGGGGTGCAATTTATGGGCAAGGCCTTTGACGAAGCCACCCTGTTCCGGGTCAGCTATGCAGTGGAACAGGCCTTGTTGCCGGCCCCATTGTATCCCCAACTGTAATTGCGGAGGTGTGGAAGATGCCATTAAAGGATTACGAGATCGTCATCGGTCTGGAGGTTCACGTTGAACTGAAAACTAAATCCAAGATCTTTTGCAGCTGCCCTACCGAATTCGGCGGGAGCCAGAATACGCATGTCTGCCCTGTTTGCCTGGGTTTGCCAGGGGTTTTGCCTGTCCTGAACCGGCGAGTAGTGGAATATGCCATTAAGGCTGGTTTGGCCTTGAACTGCGAAATCGCTGAATTCAGCAAGTTCGACCGCAAAAACTATTTTTATCCTGACTTGCCCAAGGCCTATCAGATTTCCCAGTACGATTTGCCCATAGCCAAAAACGGCTATCTGGAAATCGAAGTAAATGGCGAAACCAAACGAATCGGTATCACCCGTATCCACATGGAAGAGGATGCTGGCAAGCTGGTGCACCAGGGTGCTGCCAATATCAGCGGGGCTGATTATTCTCTGGTGGATTATAACCGGACGGGAGTGCCGCTGATTGAGATCGTCTCCGAACCGGATTTGCGCTCACCGGAAGAGGCGCGCCTGTATCTGGAAAAACTGAAGGCGATTATCCAGTATACCGAGATTTCCGATTGCAAGATGGAAGAGGGCTCTTTGCGCTGTGATGCCAACGTTTCCTTACGGCCTATTGGCAGCAAGGAATTTGGCACCAAAACGGAGCTGAAGAATATGAACTCCTTTAAGGCCCTGCAACGGGCCCTGGAGTATGAAGTGGAACGCCAGGCTGCCATCCTGGATGAAGGGGGCAGAATCGTTCAGGAAACCCGGACCTGGGATGAAAACCGGGGGGTAACCCTGAGCATGCGCTCCAAGGAAGAAGCCCATGATTACCGCTACTTCCCGGAGCCGGACCTGGTTCCGCTTGTAATCGACCGGGCCTGGGTGGAGGAAATACGCCGTTCCTTGCCGGAACTGCCGGACGCCCGGCAGCAGCGTTATATTCAGGAACTGGGCCTGCCCGCTTATGATGCCGGCGTGATCACCGCTTCCAAAGCGATGGCCGACTATTTTGAGGCCTGTCTGCAGTACCATCACGATGCCAAGGCCATCAGCAACTGGCTGATGGGGGAATTCTCCCGCCTGCTGAATGCGGAGGGGATGGAAATCCAGCAGTCCAGGATTAAGCCACAGCAGCTGGCCCAGCTTTTGAAGCTGCAGGAGAACGGTACTATCAGTGTCAAGATTGCCAAGACGGTGTTTGAAGAAATGTTTGCTACTGGCCGGGAACCGGAGGAAATCATCAAGGAGAAAGGGCTGGTGCAAATCAGTGACGAGGGGGCCCTGGCGGCCATTGTGGCTAAAGTAGTTGAGGCCAATCCCCAGTCGGTAGTGGACTACAAGGCCGGGAAAGAAAGAGCTATCGGCTTCCTGGTCGGTCAGGTGATGAAGGAAACCAGAGGCAAGGCCAATCCCCAGCTGGTGAACAAATTGCTGGTGGAGTATTTGAACAAATAACGAAAAGTTCGGGCTGTCGACAAAGTTTCGGCAGCCTATTTTGTTGGTTTTTGTCGCCTTGTATACAGGATTTGGCAGCAGGAAATCAGGGAGAGGAGGGGAATATGTCATAAAAAACCAGCAAGGGGGAGTTGTTTGTGAAAAAAGTCCTTATCTCTTTTTTATTTGTGGTGTTTTTATTGCCAGCGACGATGGTCTGGGCCTGGGAGGACCATATCATCCTGGGGCGTACCTATGATGGGGAGGTGGATACCACCCATACCATTCCCGGCTATACCCTGGAGCAAATGCTGAAGTTTCTTTACTATGAGGCTAGCAATGTCGAGGAGATCCTGGCTATTGATGGAGTGCCCATCAGCAAAACAGCATGGAAGAAGTACGGGGGAAAAATCAATCCGAAGGTGAAAAAGCCCGACCCTATTGATACTACGCCGAGGGATCCGAGTATACCGATAGAAGTTAGTTTTTCCAACGGACATGTATTGTTTTTTCTGGATCAAAAGCCGGTGATGTACAAGAACAGGGTGATGGTACCTTTAAGAAGGCTGGCAGAGGCTTTCCGGGCTAACCTGGAATGGGATGGCCGGGAGCAAAAAATTACACTGCAGAGGGATAATACGATGATAATAGTTAAGATTGGTTCCAACAAGATGATTATTAATGGGGAAGAGAAAACGATGGATGTAGCGCCATATATTCTGAACAAAAGAACGATGGTTCCGGTCAGGTTTATTAGTGAGGCATTTGGCCATAAAATTTACTGGGACGGAAATGCAATGGCCGTAATTATTTATGTTGATACAGATTTCGAACCTGGAGGATATAGTCAATGAGAAAAAGATTTATTTACCATTTTTTGTTCATTTTCATATTTTTTAATGCAGCTAGTGCGAATCTCAATATAGATCACGAAGATTCTATTATGTTCGGTAATAAAGAAAATAGAAAACGAATATTTTATGATCCCACCTTTCCGCCTATTACCACCCAGTGGCAGGTGCAGCTGGCGCCAGCGGGTAAACCCGGGGAACCACCTATCCTGGGCCAGCCGGTTATTCTCAGCCAGGAGCAAAAAATCTACATCAAAGCCGGCCAGGAAATCCTGGCCTTAAACCTTAACAGCGGCCAGATCCTCCAGCGCAAGCAGATTGAAACCGCAGCTACCTTTCCTTCCATCTCCTCACCCACCTACAGGCAGGGCCGCCTCTTCTTTGGCACCAGGGCTAGTGGCATCTACGCCCTCAATAGCAGCCTGGCCCAGACCCTCTGGCATCTGCCCCTGACCGCTAAAGTTTCCTCCTCACCCCTGCTAGTGGACAACCTGGTCATCCTCGGGGCCACCAATCAACGCACTTACCTTATAGACCAGCTCCAGGGGACTCAAATAGGCAGCTCACCCATCTTACAGCAAGGGGAAATCACCTCTTCCCCTTGTCTGTTTGGCAATGCTTTTGCTATCGGTGTGGATGGAACGGCTCTAAATGGCTCGGTCCAGGCCTATGACCTGCAGGGACGGCTGCTCTGGACCTATAACACCAAAACCGGGGTACCGGCTTCTATAGCCACTGATGGCAATTATCTTTATTTTTCCGATAAAAAAGGCCGCTTCTATGCCTTAAATGCTCGTACCGGCAGAAGGCAGTGGTTGAATGAAAGTTTCTTTAAACCGGCCAATTTCATCAACAACTCCCCCGCCCTTTATCAAAACCGCCTCTATTTCGTTATTAACCAGTACAACGGCCAAAAAGCCAGAGTAGTTTGTCTCAACAGCACCAATGGCCTTCCCCTTGCCGGCTGGCTTCAGCGGGACCTGGCGGCGGATAGCTGGGTTTCGCCTATCATCTGGTCAGCTGCCAATTTGCTGCTGGTAGCAGATGATAGCGGTACTGTCTATGGCCTGGATCTCACAACCGGCCAGGAGCGGCCCTGGTATTATGACCGGCAACAGGGCAAGACCGTCAGCCGGGTTAACCTGGGAGCTCCGGTTACAGGGGAAATGGCTTTAGCAGGGGGATATTTGCTGGTAGCCACCCTGGATGGTAAGTTACACGCTTTCGGTAACCAGGGCCTGCAAAACCTGATGGTCTCCGGTTTAACCAGCAGCAGCCAGGAGATAGAGAAAGGCAAGACCTATCAGACCCGGCTGCTGGTCAGTGCCCGCGATGTTAGCCGGCCGCTGATAACAAAACTGGAACTAAAGCTGGACGGTCAGACGGTGGCCAGCCAGAACCTGACCATAAGCCCCGGTGATGGCAGGCCCTGGCAGGAACGGGGTCGGACCGTAGAGGTGGAAATCCACTGGCAGGTCCCGGCTAATCTGCCGGAAAAAGATAGCCATACTCTGACCGCCATCGTTAATGGGGACCGGCAGGCCCACTGGCTGAATCAGAGCCAGCCTTTTGTAGAAACCACTTATGCCGATAATACCACCAGTTTAAAGCTCAATGGTTCCCTGGTTAACCTTAGAATGCTCAGCTTATCTTACCCGTCTCCCATCAGTCCCGGACAGAGCTACCAGGGGACAGTACAGGTGGAAAACCAGGGTAGCCGCCCGTTATCGACAACACTGAAACTGACCCTTAACCAGCGTCAGGTAGCATTATTGCCTGTAACCCTGGTAGCGAAGGAAAAGAAGGCGGTCAGCTTTGCCATCAAGGCACCGAACACTACCGGTTCCTTTAACCTAACTGCATGGATTAATCCTGACCGTCAGATTAAGGAGAAAAACTATCAGGACAACAGTCTGAGCAAGGCCATCCAGGTTCGTCAGGAAGTTAGGGAAGAACAGGGCCAGCTGACCGTCAGCGGCAGGGCGAAACCGGCCCAGATCAAAGCCGGACAGGTATTTGCCCTGGTGGTGGAAACGGCCACCACCCCTTATACCTGGGAAGAAACTGTTTATGAACAGCAGCCTGATGGCAGTGTTGTAGAAAAGAAAGTTAGACGAAGTCGGCCCTGTCCGGGAGCAAAATATGTACAGGCCCGCTTTCCTGATGGACAGCAGGTGCTGCTGGAACCGACAAATCCGGCCGGGACACCGG
>NZ_BDLR01000045.1:34561-148329 GCF_002049395.1 Carboxydocella sp. JDF658
GTTGCCTGTTAATCCCCGGTCGAAAAACAGAGCTCGCATCCATTTCACTGATCCCTATTTACCGGATGGACTTTATCCGGTTACCATTATCGCTGCTGGTGCTGGCGATGATGGTAACCTTTCGGCCCGCACGGTGATAAAGGTGGTGATTAAGGGCAGTATACTGGAAGGAATTAAGAGCAGATTGACATATTGAGAGTTAAGGGACAGGTTTCGACAGTATATCGACAACCTGTCCCTTATTATTCGGTATAGGTTGGGAGAGCAAAGGCAATGATGGTGAAAAATGTCGCAAGAAAAAATGTCATCTCATACCAACTTCGACAAAGAAAATCAGCCCCGTAAGGTATAATTCCTTATGGGAAGGAGGTGAATAGAGGGAAGTGATTGATTGCATAAACCGGAGTTTTAAAGTTTTGAAAGGAGGAGCGCGGATGAGAAAAGGGTGGATTCTTTTGCTGATGACCGCATTGCTGCTGGTCATTGGCAGTGGCACGGCCTTGGCTGCGGCCTTTACTATGCCTTATGTGCCGCAGAATGAAGGTTTGTATGATACCACCTGGGAGTTTTTGAGCCGTCCTGATTGTGAACAGTGTCACGGCTCCAACCTGGCCGATCGCCACCATAGTATTGACTTTGTTAAAATCGAAGGTAATTGTTATCGCTGTCACGGGTTTGAAAATGGCACCATCCAGCCGGTGCCCCGGGAATGTACAACCTGTCACACCGAAAGCCCTCACCACAAGACCGTAGATGCGATTGAGGGCCGGTGTACTGCTTGTCACGATCCTAATGTAGTTAGTGACTTTGGTTCCAAACCACTGCCTACTTATGATGCATCCTTAATCACTCCGGCCATTGCTGATTGCCGGAATTGCCATGCTACCAATGCTTCGGCTGATTTACCCAAACCGATCTTCAAGCCTGGCCCGGTAGATGACCCGAGTGAAAATAGTACTCACCATTATGTAGCTAATGCGGGTATAGATTGTGCCAAGTGTCATTTCGGCAATGTCAGCGCCCCCGTGCGGGATTGTGAGCAGTGCCATGATATCGGCACTTTGCACACCATTAAAGGCCACACTGTTGATGAAACTGGTAACATGCTGGTGGAAAGATGTCAGGGGTGCCATTCCAATTTGATTGCCGAAATGGCTCCGCCCCAGCCAGTTGCTGTGCCTACTATCGACAGTTTTGATATTTATGAAGGACCGATACTGGCCAAGGTAACTGTAACCGGTACCAACTTTGGTGAATTTATTAAAGGTTATTCCAAAGTAATGTTTGGAAATGCTGAGGCTCCGATTGACTACTGGACTGATGACCAGGTAGTCTTTACTGTGCCCATGGTTAACTCAGGCAAGTATAATGTGCGTCTGGTAAACATGAAAGGTGAAAGTCCGCAGTATCGGGTCTTTACTGTTTGGGCCCGTCCGCAAATCAATAACATCGCTCCGGCAGATGTAGTGTACAAAGCCGGTGGTGAGGTGACTATCACCGGTAAGAACTTCCTGGTTCCGGCAGTGGACAGTGTCAAGCTGAGCTATGGTGCTACTCAGATACCGGTAGAATTTACGGTAGTGGACAATAACACCATCAAGTTCACTGTACCGACTACCTTGAGTCCTGGTTCCTACAGTGTGAGGGTATCCAGCCCGGCCGGAGAAGCTTCCGGGGCTATAGGTGGTACCAATATATTGAATGTCTGGGGTGTGCCTTATCTGGGTTCGATCAGTCCTACTACCGCTAAAGTCGGTTGGACAATATCCGCTATTGGTTACAATTTTGGGGCGCAACAGGGTGCCAGCCAGATCCTGGTTGACGGGGTGCCTGTACCGGCTACCTTCTGGAGTTCTACAAAAATTCAGTTCAAGGTACCCGCTGGGCTTACAGTAGGATATCACAAAGTAAAAATTAAAACTTTTGGTGGCGTAACCGCAGAAAAGACTTTCAAGGTTTACTAAATATTTCAGCCGCACTTCCTCTGTGAAGTGCGGCTTTTCCCCTTAGCTAGTCAGGAAGGCAGGGATTTAAATGAAAAGAGCAATTTTATTTTTATGTACCTTAATTTTATTTCTTCTAACCGGACAAGCCTGGGCCCAAACTACCCAGCAGCTGGGCTTTCCGGATCGTACCTATGGTGCACTCACAGAAATGGACTGCCGCAGTTGTCACGGCAGTACTACGCAGAACCGGCATCATTTGAGCTTGAAAGCACTGGTAGTTACCTGTGATTACTGTCACCAGTCTCAGGAGGGGAAAATAACCGCAGTCAGTGATTGCAAAATCTGCCATGTGAAAGACAGTCACCATCTGACTCAGGAAGCCCAGTTGGGTCAATGCACTGCCTGTCATTACGGGGATGTGGTAGATGACTATGGGTTAGCAACAACAGCAGTCACTGATGCGGATATCAATAAATGCCGGCTGTGTCATACAGAAGGGTTGACTTCTTTACACCATGAGGAGGGATTACAGCAGTGTTCCTGGTGCCACAGCAGCAATTCCGGGGGCATATCAGTAAGTCGCTGTCTTTCCTGCCATCAGTCCAGCAAGCTGCATCTCCTGCACGGTGGGGAATGCAACCAGTGTCATGGTAGTGGCACATCTCTGCCGGACCCGGAATTGCCCCAGCCCCGGCCGGTTCTGGTGCAAATAAGCGCTACCGAAGCCAGTCCTGGAGCAATTCTAAGCCTGAATGGAACCGGTTTTGGTGGTTCAGGCTGGGTACAAATAGGGCCACTAAAGGCAGAACTCTTACAGTGGTCGAATAACTATTTGCAAATCCGCCTGCCTGATCTCAATGCCGGCAATTATCCGGTAACAGTAGTTAACAGCAATGGCAGCAGCAATCAGCTCAATATTACTATCCTTGCGCCTGCGGTAGCAACCCGGCCGGAAATACATGGGATGCCGGATAAAACTTATGAAGAAGTAGGGGAAGAAGAGTGCCGGAACTGTCATGGTACCTCCACTGCGGACCGTCATCATCTGGCGGCAGCAGCTGATCAGCGGGATTGTTCTGCCTGTCATTTGCTGACGGCACCGGGACAGGTAGAAGTGGTAAGGAAGTGCCAGCAGTGTCATGCCAGCAGTCCCCATCACCGGAGAAATGAAGCTTTGAGCGGTCAGTGTACAGCCTGCCACTTGCCGGCACTGGTGCAGGACTGGGATATTAACAGTAATGGGACCATTGTGGAGAATACGGCCATGATACCGGGTTTACGCAGTTGTGAACAATGCCATCCTTATCCCGGGCCAGGGCAAAACCACCATGGTACTGGTCTGGAAAACTGCAACCTTTGCCACGAAATCAAGGATAAATGGGCCATCCGGCGCTGTCAGGCCTGTCATCGGTCAGAATTGTTGCATGGCCAGGTTGGACATAAGCTGGCGGCGGATTGTGGCAAATGCCATGCTGGGGGTCTGGCTTCATCCCTGGCTGAGGCGATTGCACCAAATGCTACACCGGTAGTGCTACAAATAGAACCTGAACAGAGTTACGCAGGAGATACAGTTACAATCAGTGGGGCTGGCTTTGGAACCGGGCCGGGTCAGGTGCAGATTGGCAGCACTCTGGCTGCGGTCACCAGCTGGAATGAGAACAATATCCAGATCACAATCCCGTCCTTGCCTCCTGGTAGTTACCAGCTTACAGTGGTGAAGAACGGCGTAATCAGTAATGCCCGCGGGTTTACGGTACTGGAATGGGCCCAGTTGAGTGGTCAGGTGATGTCAGCCAGCCTTGCGCCCCTGGAAGAGGCGGTGGTTTATGTTGGCACCACCAGGTTGCGTACCAATGAGAAAGGTTATTTCAGTCTCGGCAAGCTGGCACCAGGGGTATATAATGTTACGGCCCGCAAGGAAGGGCTAACTGCCCAGCAAGTTGTCAGCCTGGTCGCAGGGGAGAAAAAATCCATTCAGATGATTGCCAGCAAGAAAGGCTGGACATCAGAAAAAGGAACATATTACAGGGGAACAATCGCCAGGAAAAATACTGTATACACCAATGCACACAACGATGTTTCGACAAAATGGACTATAAAAAAATAGGCCAATCCCTTGATATTCTCCTTCGCTACCATTATAATGTTTGATATACAACAGTTTTACTGGCGAGGGAGGGTATGACGGTGGTAAACAGAAAAATTTACATTGTGGATACCACATTGCGGGACGGGGAGCAGACGGCGGGAGTAGTATTTGCTAACAAGGAAAAAGTACGGATTGCCCGCATGCTGGATGAAATCGGAGTGGACCAGATTGAATGCGGGATTCCGGTTATGGGTGGCGATGAAAAAGAAGCGATTAAGGAAATTTGCCGACTGGGTTTGCGCTGCAGTGTTATGGCCTGGAACCGGGCGGTAGTGCGGGATATTCAGGAATCCATTGATTGCGGTGTGGATGCAGTGGCTATTTCCATTTCCACCTCGGATATTCATATCAAATACAAGTTACAGACCTCCCGGGAATGGGTACTGGAAAACATGGTCAAGGCCGTGGAATATGCCAAAAGTCAGGGAGTTTATATTTCTGTTAATGCTGAGGATGCCTCCCGGACGGACATGGACTTCCTGATTCAGTTCGCCAAACTGGCCAAGGAAGCCGGGGCCAACCGCCTGCGTTACTGTGATACTATCGGCATCCTGGATCCTTTTACTACTTACAATAATGTCAAAACTCTGATCGACTCTGTAGGCATTGATGTGGAAATGCATACCCACAATGACTTTGGCATGGCCACAGCCAATGCCCTGGCCGGGGTGAAGGCGGGAGCCAACTACGTGGGCGTAACGGTAAACGGACTGGGCGAAAGAGCCGGTAATGCCGCTCTGGAAGAAGTGGTTATGGCCTTAAAAATCCTCTATGGAATCGATCTTAATTTTAAAACCGAGCGCTTCCGTGAATTATCCGAGTATGTGGCCATGGCTTCCAACCGGGAATTGCCGGCCTGGAAAGCTATTGTCGGTACCAACATGTTTGCCCATGAATCGGGGATTCACGCTGATGGTGCATTGAAAAACCCCCTGACCTATGAAGTCTTTAAGCCAGAAGATGTGGGTCTGGAACGGCAGATTGTGATAGGCAAACACTCCGGTACTGCTGCCATCAAGAAAAAATTTGCCGAATATGGGGTTAACCTGTCAGAGGAAGATGCCGCTGCTATTCTGGAAAAGGTACGGGCCACGGCGGTGGAACTGAAACGGTCCCTGTTTGATAAGGAATTGATCTTCATCTATGAAGAATATCTGGAAAAGAGGGAGCGCGGTGAGTTATAAAGTTGTTTTGTTACCTGGAGACGGGATAGGTCCCGAAGTAACAGCAGCGGCAGTGGAGGTGCTGGAAGCTACCGGGGTGGATTTTGAGTGGATTGAACTGGAGGCAGGGGCGGCAGTACTTGAACGCGAAGGTACCCCCTTGCCCCAGCGAGTTATCAATCAGATTAAGGAAATTGGTCTGGCCTTGAAAGGGCCAATTACTACCCCGGTGGGAACGGGGTTTCGCAGTGTGAATGTAACCTTGAGGCAGGAACTGGACCTTTATGCCAATGTACGCCCGGCCCGGAATCTCCCGGGGGTACCCAGCCGTTATACCGGGGTTGATATTGTCATCTTCCGGGAGAATACCGAGGACCTTTATGCTGGCGTGGAACACCGGGTGGGCAAGGATGCAGCTGAAAGCATTAAAATCATCACCCGGGAAGCCAGTATCCGCATCTGTGAGGCGGCTTTCAGCTTTGCCCGGCGGGAAGGCAGGCGAAAAGTAACGGCAGTGCATAAGGCCAATATCATGAAATTGAGTGATGGGCTCTTTCTGGAATGCGCCCGCCAGGTGGCGGCCCAGTATCCAGAGATTGAATTTGAAGATGTGATTGTGGATGCGGCCTGTATGAAGCTGGTGCAGGCGCCGGAGCAGTTTGATGTAATGGTGATGCCCAACCTTTACGGGGATATCGTTTCTGACCTCTGTGCTGGTCTGGTAGGCGGTCTGGGAGTGGCTCCCGGAGCTAACCTGGGGGTAAAGGCCGCTGTTTTTGAAGCTGTCCATGGCAGTGCGCCTCAGATTGCTGGCCAGAACCTGGCTAATCCCCTGGCTTTGATTTTAAGTGGCGCCATGCTGCTGGGCCATCTTGGCGAAGTGGAAGCTGCCCAGAGCGTGAGAACAGCAGTAGCCCGGGTCCTGCAGGAGGGCATTAAAACCCCGGATCTGGGCGGGCGAGCCGGAACCAGAGAAGTGGGCCGTGCCATTGCGGAAGCTTTAAAAAAGTAGACTATTAAGTAGACTATTTTTGGACTATTACCCCTCCCTGGACACAATTTCGTAACAGTTTCAGGTTAAAATGAAATTAGTTCAAGGAAGGGAGGGCAAGGCATGAACAAGGAACGCTGGCTGGCCCTGGTGATCGTGCTGGTAGCCATCATCGGCAGTATTGCTTACCTGGAAGACTGGTTTAGTATCGGCGGGCAAAAGCCGGTTGAAAAGCAGAAACTGACAGCCTTTCAGGTAACTTCTAATCCGCTGCAGACCTATGAACGCTGGTACAAGGAAAAACGGCCGATGGTGATCAAATTTCATGCCAACTGGTGACCGGCTTGCAAACAGATGGAGCCCGTGGTTTTGGCTCTGCAGAACAAATATGCAGGTCAGGTGGAATTCCTGATTGTCAATGTGGATGACCCGCAGGGGCAGCAGCTGGCAGCCCAGTTTGGGGTCAGTGCTATTCCAGCCTTTTTCTTCATCAATAGTCAGCAACAGGTAGTTGCTTCAGTAGTGGGGGCCCAGAGTCAGGCTCAAATGGAAGAGTATGTAAAGAAAATCATCCCCTAGCTCATGCGGGCCAGGGGATGATTTTTCTGCCTTTCCTGCCACCATTCCAGGATGCGGGAACGCAAACGGGGTGGAGGAGAGGGGTTTTCGGCAATACTATGACTGAGATCAACAAAACACAAAGGAGGGAAGAGCACACACCACCAGTTTTTACCCTGGGCCTGTCCTAACAAAACCCGGAGAGCCAGATAGCGGCCGGCCGGTAGATTGAAAGTTCCGTAGCTCTTGCTGGGAAAAGGGAAACGGCCGATTTCCACCCGGGCCTGATAAGGAAATTGTTGCGCTGCCAGGGTTTGATTGGCAATCCTGATAATTTCGGGCTCAGCTGCTATGACGATGGCCTGAGCCTGCTCCAGGCTGGTGGCCCTGACCAGGCGAGGAGTAAGATAGGCCAGGATGGCATCACGGACTTTCAGCTTAACTGCCTGGTCGGCAGTCTGATCGCTATTGGCGATAACGTGCAAACGCAAGAGCTGCTGGGGTGGGCCAACGGGGTTAGTTGCTGCAGTATCTGGCTGAAACAGGAAAATCCACGGTATGAGGAAAAAGCTAAGCAGTAAAAGCCAGAGTAAGGTTTTTTGGCTGTACATATTTTTTCCTCCTGTGATAGAATAAGTTCAGGGGGGATAGAGATTGATTGATCTTCACTGTCATTTGCTCCCTGCCTTTGATGATGGCGCCCGGGATTGGACGGAAACTCTGGAAATGTGTCAACTGGCCATTGGAGCCGGAGTGAAAATAATAGTGGCAACTCCCCACTGGCGGGAAGTTAAACGCCATGGCAGCCAGCGCATGTATCAACTGGTGGCAGAATTGAATCAGCGTCTACAGCAGCTGGACTGGCCCCTGGAAATCAAGCCCGGTTGTGAGGCTATGCTGAGTCCGGAATTGCCAGCAGCCTGGCGGCAAGGAAAACTGCCGGGGCTGAATGGAGGAGAGAGACTGTTGCTGGAACTGCCCTGGGATTATTTAGGGCATAACTGGCTGGAACAGATCTATCAATTGCAGCTGGCTGGAGCCAGTTTGGCTATTGCTCATCCGGAACGGACGCCAGCGCTGGCCTGTGATTGGTCCAAAATTCAGCGCCTGGCCGAGCTGGAAGCCGGTTTTCAAATCACCGCGGGCAGCCTGCTGGGGGCCTTTGGCACAGAAGCGGAAAAAATTGCCTGGCGGGTTTTGAAACAGGACTGGCCGGTAGCGGTAGCCGGAGATGCCCATGACGCCAGTTATTATGTCATGGCCCGGGCTTATGAAATGGTAAAGGGAAAACTGGGCCAGGCCAAAGCGGAGGCTGCCTTTATTTTCGTCCCCCGTTCCTGGCTTGGCGGGGCGGATGCTTCCTGAGCAGGCTTTCTAAGGCCTTCAGTTCTTTTTCTACTTCTTTCAGGACAGCGGTTTTTTTCATTTTCAGTTCCTCCTCATGTTCACTTTCTGATGAAATTATTGCCGCTTTAAAAGGGGTTTAAACAAAAATTTTTTAGTTTGACATAAGAGGTAGCATTTGTTATGATAAGTTATTGGAAATGAAAAAGGAGGAATGCACAGTGGCCAAGCGTTTGTTTACTTCTGAGTCCGTTACTGAGGGACACCCGGATAAAATTGCCGACCAGATTTCCGATGCGGTGCTGGATGCCATTCTCGCTCAAGATCCCAATGCCCGGGTGGCCTGTGAGACTTCGGTTACAACCGGTCTGGTACTGGTTTCCGGTGAAATCACTACCAGCTGTTATGTAGATATACCCAAAATTGCCCGGGAAACTATTCGGGAAATCGGCTACACCCGGGCCAAATTCGGTTTTGACTGCGATACCTGTGCTGTAATCACTGCCATTGATGAACAGTCCCCTGATATTGCCATGGGTGTGGACAAGGCTTTAGAAGCTAAAACCGGGGAAATGACCGATGAGCAGATCGAAGCCATCGGTGCTGGCGACCAGGGGATGATGTTCGGTTATGCTACCAATGAAACCCCTGAATTTATGCCTTTGCCCATCAGCCTGGCCCACAAGCTGACCCGGCGGCTGGCAGAAGTGCGCAAGAGCGGGCTTTTGACCTACCTCCGTCCCGATGGCAAAAGCCAGGTTACCGTTGAATATGAAGATGACCGGCCGGTACGGGTGGATACTGTGGTCATCTCCACCCAGCACAGCCCGGATGTGGATCTGGAAACCATCAAACGGGATATGATTGAACATGTTATCAAACCGGTGATCCCGGCCGAATATCTGGATGAAAATACCAAATACTTCATTAACCCTACTGGCCGTTTTGTTATCGGTGGTCCGCAGGGGGATGCCGGTCTGACTGGCCGTAAGATCATCGTTGACACCTATGGCGGTATGGCCCGGCATGGTGGTGGCGCCTTCTCCGGTAAAGATCCCACCAAGGTTGACCGTTCTGGTGCCTATGCTGCCCGTTATGTGGCCAAAAACATCGTAGCTGCCGGGTTGGCGAACAAGTGTGAAGTGCAGCTGGCTTATGCGATTGGTGTGGCCAGGCCAGTATCCATCATGATTGAAACCTTTGGCACGGGCAAATTGCCGGAAGAAAAGCTGATTGAACTGGTGCGCAAGCACTTTGACCTGCGGCCGGCGGGTATTATCAAGACTCTGGATCTGCGGCGGCCCATTTACAAACAGACTGCTGCCTATGGGCACTTTGGCCGCAATGACCTGGATCTGCCCTGGGAGCGCCTGGACAAGGTGGAAGTCCTGCGGGCTGATGCCGGACTCTAGTTATTGCAGAAGAAATTACCCCGGGTGAGGGCCCGGGGTTTTCTTTTGGGACTATGGTCCTAAATTTTTTGGGACTGGTAGCAGGAATCCGTCTTTTTTAAGCGAATCTATTGATTAACACGAAGTAACAGGGGGAATAGCCCATGCCATCCCTGGAGGCACTGGACAAAGTTGTAAAAAATACCCTGCAAGCTATCGAAAACAGCAAACAACAAATCTACGATATTGCGGAAACAGCCCGCAAGGAAGTGGTACGGCTGGAACGGGAACTGGTCCTGCTGGAAAACCAGGTCAATGATGTAATTAAGGCGGTAGATATACTGGAATTGAAAGTCAAGCAGGCCAGGTTACGGCTGGCAGAAGTGGATAGCAGCCTGGGCAAATATTCAGAAGCGGAAGTAAAACGGGCCTATGATACTGCCAGTGAGCTTCAGACCCAATTGCTGCTGTTACGGGAACGGGAAAACCAGCTGCGCTCCAAACGGGACCAGCTGCAGGTGACATTGAAAAACATGCAGCAAACGGTAGCCAAGGCGGAGAATCTGGCTTCCCAGGTGGCTGTGGTCATGGATTTCCTTTCGGGAAGTCTGAATGAGGTCAACAATCAGTTAGAAGGGCTGGCACAAAAACAAAACCTGAGTATCCGGGTGATCAAGGCCCAGGAGGAAGAAAGAAAACGGGTGGCCCGGGAAATCCATGACGGACCGGCTCAGGCCATTGCCAATATTGTTTTGCGCATGGAATTTTGTGAGAAATTGCTCGAACTGAAGCCAGACAAAGTTAAAGGGGAACTGCAGAGTCTGAAAGAGCTGGTACGCAATACCCTGCAGGATATTCGTAAAATCATTTTTGACCTCAGGCCCATGGCTTTAGATGACCTGGGTCTGGTTCCGGCTTTGCGTCGCTATCTGGAGGATTATAAGAGCAAATATAATTTAAACACGGAATTTATCTTCTTTGGTTATGAAAGGCGCCTGGATAATGCGGTGGAAGTAGGACTGTTTCGCGTGGTCCAGGAAGCCCTCAATAATGTCTGGAAACATGCCCGGGCCAGCAAAGTTATAGTGCGGCTGGAAATGGGCCGGGATAGTGTTAACATCCTGATCAAGGATGATGGCCAGGGGTTTGATGTGGAACAAGCCCTGGCCAACAAGCAACGGGAGAGCCTGGGTTTGACCAGTATGCGGGAAAGGGTGGAACTGTTAGGAGGCACTTTCATCCTGCGCAGTCGACCAGGGCAGGGGACGGAGATTCTGCTGAAAGTACCGCTCAACGAAGGATAGGGAGGTTTAGCTATGGGGATAGTGAGGATTTTGCTGGTAGATGACCATCCTCTGATCCGGGAAGGCTTACGCAAGGTACTGGCTCTAGAGCCCAACCTGGAGGTGGTGGGGGAAGCGGGAGATGGGGCGGAGGCAGTGGCGAAGGCCCGGGAATGTCTTCCCGATCTTGTTTTGATGGATATCAACATGCCCCGTACTGATGGTATTCAGGCTATCCGCCAGTTGAAACAGCTGATGCCCCGGGTGAAGATCATCGCTCTAACAGTAGCGGTGGATGAACGGGCACCGGAGGTGATTAAGGCCGGGGTAGCAGGCTACCTGCTCAAGGACATCAGTGCTGATAACTTGCTGGCGGCAGTGGCCACAGTAACCGGGGGTGGAACCGTGATTGCTCCGGAGGTAATGGAAAAAATCAGCCACATGATGACCCGTCTGCAGGAACAACAGCTTTTGCAACAGCTTACCCGACGGGAAAGGGATATTCTGGGCATGGTGGCTCAGGGTTTGACCAACCGGGAAATCGGGGAAAGGTTGTTCATCAGTGAGAAGACTGTAAAAAATCATCTGACCCATCTTTTTAAAAAAATCGGGGTGGAAGACCGGACCCAGGCGGCGCTGTTTGCTGTGCGCATGGGACTGACCGAGGAACCCAATTCCTGAAGGCAGCATATCATGGCATAGACAAAAATCCCGGAGTGGGGTGGATTATATGTCATGGTGGCTGCCCTTTTTCTGTTTGCTGGGCTTAGTGGGCTTGCTGCTGTGGGGACTGTTTTACAGCCGCCGTCAACAACGGCAACCACAAATGAATGGGATTTCCGTGGTGCTATTGACCAGGAATAATGTGACTAATCTGGAAGGGGTGGTACGCTGGCTGCTGCAATACGAGTATCGTTATCACTGGTTGCTGCAGATTATCATCATTGACCAGGGGTCCTGGGATCAGACTCTGGCCATTGCCGATAAACTGGCGCGGGAACATTTTAATCTGCTGGTAGTAGAGCAAAAGTGGTTTCCGCTCATATCGCCTCGCCGTCTGGCCTATCTGGCAGCCCGCTACCAGCGGGTGGTTTTTCTGGATTTGCGGCAGCGGCAACAGGGGAAACGGGAATTGCAGACATTGTTGCGAATTTTTAATGAGCAGGCTTTTGGGACTTAAGATCCATAGACTAATACCCCTTCATTTATGTATACTAAAAGTAGGAGCCTGAAAGGCGAAGCGGAGGAGGGACCGGTATGGGAAAAGTTCAACGGTTTTGGCGGGAGGAGAAGGGGCAGGCTTTAAGTGAGTACACGCTGATTATCTCTCTGGTTGCAGCAGCTCTAGTATTATCTTTAATATTGTTTAAAGATAAAATTAAACCTTTGTACGAAAAAAACCATTTGTCTGGGACCTAAGTCCTAGAAAAATTAAAGCTGCGGTCCCATAGACATTTGTCCTAATTGGGTATATACTAAAATCAGAACAAGGCAATAAGACACAACGATAAAGGCAAACCCGGTGAAAGCCGGGGGCGCAAAGCCATGGGTCTAAGGCGTATAAGCGCTATGACTGCCAGGCTGCCGAATTGTGGAAGGTCGGTTTGTGACCCCCTTTCGCCGGGCAGCCGGTAAAAGGGGGTTTTTAGGTGTTGTGTCTTATGCATAAGGGTGAAAAAGAGCGAAGTTTAGCAAGGAGGGATTTGGTATGAACATCATCAAAAGATTGTGGAAAGAGGAGTCTGGTCAGGCAATGACCGAGTATGGTCTGATTATTGCTTTGGTGGCGGCGGCTCTGGTTGTAACGGTAATAGCTTTCAAGGATAAGATTAAGGCGGTATTTGAAGGACTAAGCTTTAGTGCTAGCTAAAAAAACCCCAAGGCCCTACGCGGTAGGCCGAGTGCCTCGGTGTAGGGCCCTATTTTTCCCGGGCGGAGGGATGAGTTTGTTCTGGGTTATCATCACACTTGCCATTTATTATGACTGGCGCTATCGGCGCATTCCCAACTGGCTGGTACTGTATACCCTGCCTCTGATCTGGGGCTGGCACTATTACCAGGGCGGTTGGCCTGAATTGAAAGGCTCTTTGCTGGGCTGGCTGGTTGGTCTGGGTCTACTAATCCTGCCCTTTCTGGTAGGTGGAATGGGTGCAGGAGATGTGAAATTCCTGGCGGCCATCGGTGCCTGGGCAGGGGGAAAAGTGGCGTTATATACTTTTCTGGCAGGGGCCATTCTAGGGGGACTTTGGCTGTGTGGCCGACTCCTCTGGCAACAGGGCTGGGCCGGGTTTAAACAAACCTGGTCTAAAGCAGGTGCCAGGCTGTTTGTTGGTCTCTTTACCGGCCAGTGGTGGAAGGAAGAAACCAGCCAGACAGATCCGACGGCTATCCCCTATGCCATTCCTCTCAGCCTGGGCTATTTACTGGTGACACTCTGGTTAGGTAGGTGAGGAAAATGGGGATGGGAAGAAAAAGAGGGGAAAGGGGACAGGCACTGGTGGAAATGGCCCTTGTTCTGCCTCTTTTATTAATGTTGCTCTTTGGCATTATTGAATTCGGTCGCATTTTCCATGCCTATCTGACGGTGAACAATGGGGCCCGGGAGGGGGCGCGTCTGGCAGTGGTGGGGGCCCAGGATACAGCTATTATCGCCAGGATTAAAGATACAGCTGTGGGCCTGGATAGCAGTAAACTGCAAATCACCATCGCTCCTGCCTATAGCAATCGCCTGCGGGGGCAACCGGTAACGGTGCAGGTTTCCTACCCGGTACAAATCTTTGCCCCCATTATCGGTGAAATTATCGGTAACCCCTATACAGTAAGTGGCAGTGTGCAGATGCGGATGGAGTAGGGGGGAGGAAAGATGAAGAGCAAAGAGAGCGGAGAAAGAGGGACGGCAATCGTGCTGGTGGCCCTGGCTCTGACGGGGCTGCTGGGGATGGTGGCGATGGTAGCTGATTTTGGCCAGTATTATCTCTGGGAAAACCGCCTGCAGACCATGGCCGATGCGGCGGCTTTGGCCGGGGTGCAGGAATTGCCGGATCATCCGGATGCAGCTGTGGCGGTAGCAGAACAATATCTGGCTGCCAATGGTGGTACAGAGTTACTTACGAAAGAGATTACCATTGGAGCTGATAACAAATCCATTACTGTGAATTTGAGCAAAGAAGTGAATTTTGCTTTTGCTCCGGTGCTGGGAGTAGAAAAAGGGCAGGTCAGCAGACGGGCGACAGCCCGGGTAGCCCCTGTTAAAGCCATGAAGGGTCTGGCCCCGCTGGCAGTAAAACAACAGAATTTTGTTTTTGGCCAGGAATATATCCTCAAAAACGGGGGCGGTGCTGGTGATAATGGCTGGTATGGGGCTGTTGCTTTAGGTGGACGCGGGGCTTCAACTTATGAAGATAATTTAAAATACGGTTACCAGGGAGTTATCGCTATTGGAGATATAATCGAGACGGAACCGGGGAATATGTCAGGGCCAACCCGACGGGGCATTCAGTACCGGCTGGGGACTATGACCGATAACAGTACCCCGGATAACATTGATCCCAACAGCCCCCGGCTTTTATATGTACCGGTAATTGACGATATACCCAAAAACGGTCGCTCTACCGCCCGGGTGGTAGGGTTTGCGGCATTTTTATTGAAAAATGAATTGCCCGGCAATGGCAATGATTGCCAAATAAAAGGTTATTTTGTCAGGGTCATTGTACCAGCAGAGCAACTGGATGACACTAGTGCTGGTTTCGGGTTATATGGGACCAGGCTGAGCGAGTAGGGGGAAAGAGCATGACACCGAAGAAATTGTTTGTTCTGGCTTTAATCTGCGGGCTGGGGGCAGCTCTGGCCACCAATTATTATTTGCAAACCATGAAAAAACAGATCAATAATGTAGTAACCGGCGAAGTAGTGGTTGCCAGGACGGAAATACCGGCCAAAACTGTGATCACCCAGGAGATGGTGGAAAAAAAGGTGTTACCGAAAGAGTATATTCATGCTCAGGCGGAACGGGATCTGAAAAAGGTAGTAGGCCGGATTACTCTGGATCGGATTGTGAGCGGGGAACAGGTTTTGGGGCCAAAACTGGTAGGCAAAGATGCCTACAAAGAAGGGCTAGCCTACACTGTACCTAAAGGTAAACGGGCCCTTACTATTGGAGTTAATAACATTACCGCATTGAATGGGCTGCTCAAACCCGGAGACCGGGTGGATGTGATTACCGTAATGAGTGTGCCGGTTATGGAAAACAACCAGGTGGTAGAGCGGCCTCTCGCCAAAGTTTATCTGGAAAATGTGGAGGTGCTGGCTGTTGACAGCCAGCTCACATCTGAGCTAAATACCCTGGAGCAAAAAGCGGAAAAAAGCAAAACCGATGGGGTAAAATCTGTGACCCTGGCGGTGACACCGGAGGAAGCGGCCAAACTGGCTCTGATTAACCGTAACGGGGTCATTCAGTTAGCCCTGCGTTCCCCTGTGGACCAGGATAAAAACAATGTGACTCCGTATCTTTCCACTGATTACAAGCTGAGATAGCGTGAGGGGGAAATCCCATGGGTAAGATCAGGATTATGATTGTGGATGATTATGCCGAGACCAGAGAAAATGTTAAGCGGCTCTTATATTTTGAAGACGATATGGAAATTGTCGGGGAAGCAGGAGACGGGAAAGAAGCGGTAGAAAAAGCGGAAAAACTGCGCCCGGATATTATCCTGATGGACATCAATATGCCGGTAATGGATGGGATTGAGGCTACAGAAACCATCTCCCTTCGGGTACCTACGGCGGCTATCATCATCATGTCAGTACAGGGGGAACAGGAATATCTGAAAAAAGCCATGATGGCCGGGGCCCGCGAGTATATGATCAAGCCTTTTTCCAGTGATGAATTGACAGAAACCATTCGCCGGGTGTATGACCTGGAGAAAAAGCGACGGGTCAACTTACATGTTGAAGATACGGCGAAAAAGCGGGAACCCCAGGTGGTAGTCGTTTTCAGTACTAAAGGTGGGGTGGGCAAGACTACTATTGCCACCAACCTGGCAGTAGCACTGGCCCAGGAGAGCCGGGGCAAAGTGGTACTGGTGGACCTGGATTTACAATTTGGCGATGTGGCGGTAATGATGAACATTGTGCCCAGACGGACCATCACCGAGCTGGTGCAGGAAATTGCTCACCTGGATAAGGAGACCATGGAAAGTTATTTGATCGAGCATCCCTCCGGGATCAAGGTTTTGCCAGCACCCAGCCGGCCGGAATATGCTGAGCTGGTGATTGCTGCTCATGTGGAGAAGATTATCAATCAGCTGAAGGAAGAATACGATTACATTATCATCGATACACCGCCCTTTTTCCATGAGACCAACTTGACGGCCCTGGATATGTGTAATCAGATTTTGCTTATCCTGGCCCTGGACCTGCCGACTATCAAAAATGTCAAACTCAGTCTGGAAGTACTGGATTCCCTGCATCACAAAGGCAAAGTTAAACTGGTGCTCAACCGCTCTTCTGGCGATATTGGCATCAATTATCAGGATGTGGAGAAAAGCCTGGGCATGTTAATTGCCGCCCATATACCCAGTGATGGCCGGGTGGTGGTGGCAGCGGTTAACCGGGGAATTCCCTTTGTGGTCTCTGATCCCCGTACCAAAATCTCTCAGGCCATACGCGACCTGGCCCACCTGGTAATCAGTGATCAGGGGTATCAGGAGGATTTGCAGAAAAAAGAGAAGAAAGGGGTCTTTTCCAGATGGTTTGGCTAAAGGAAGGTGAGACAGAATGTCCCTCTTGAAGCGTCTGGAAAAAGAAAAGGGCAGTGAAGGGGAAAAAAGCCGGGAACACAGCGGGTTTAGTGGAGCTTCCGCTCCTAAAGTTACCCGGGACCCCTATGCTGATTTGAAGGTACGCATTCATAAGGAAGTTATCAATGAACTGGAAGAAGAAATCAGCAAGGGCGGGAAAATGGAAGACCTGGATGAAGCTAAACTGGCCCAGCAAATTGAAGATGTGGTGCAGACTTTCCTGGATAAGGAGGCAGCCTTCATCCCCCGGCAGGACCGGCAGAAAATCGTGCAGGAAATCATCGATGAGGTGCTGGGGTTTGGTCCCATCAACCCCTTGATTAATGATCCTACTGTTTCGGAGATCATGGTCAATGGGCCCAATCAGGTTTATGTAGAGCGTAAAGGGAAACTGGAATTAACGGATATTAAATTCAGGGATAATGACCATGTTTTGCATATTATCGAAAAAATTGTAGCCCCTATTGGCCGTCGGATCGATGAATCCATGCCCATGGTGGATGCTCGTTTGCCGGATGGATCCCGGGTGAACGCCATTATACCTCCCCTGGCCTTGAAGGGGCCGACCATTACTATCCGGAAGTTTTCCAAAGACCCCTTGAAAATTGAGGACCTGATCCGGTTTGGCACTCTGACAGTGGAAATGGCCAAATTTCTGGATGCCTGTGTTAAAGGGAAACTGAATATAGTGGTTTCCGGGGGTACGGGCTCGGGGAAGTGTATGCTTGGTAGAACACCGGTACTCTGGAGTGATGGCTGGAATTCTATCGGGAAAAAAGTGGACGAGGCCATGCTGAAACAGCCTCCATATACTGATGGAGATGGCTGGGAATATGTTGATACAAATTTAAAAGTCTTGTCTTTTGACTGGACAAAGGGTGAATATAAATTAGCGGAAAATGTTAGATTATGGCGTCATCGGGCACCAGATCAGATTTACAAGATCAAAACGGCAACTGGAAGAGAAATTGAGGTTACTCCAGAACATCCATTTTTCACTCTGGTTAATGGAAACATAACGGAGATAAAAGCAAGTGATTTATCTACAGGACTGATGATAGCTGTGCCGTCTTATCTTCCTATTCATCCTGAAAAAGTAAATATTTTAGATCAATTAATGGAATCTAATGGACTATATGTAAAGGATGATTTTGCAGATATTAAACCCATTTTAGCCCATGAAGAACTAAAAAAATTAGCTAGAAAACTAAATAAAAACTATTCTACTGTCCGGGAATGGTTTAAGGAAAATAATATTCCGATTAAATTTTGGTGGTTAATTAGAAAACATTTTAATAAAACGGAAGAGATAAATAGGGTTATTGTTAAAGCAAAAACTAGTAATGAAACAATTAATATTTCGCTTGATAAGTTTAATACAGATATATTCTGGCTACTTGGGTTACTTCTTGCTGATGGTCATCTAGGAAAAAAGTATCTTGAAATTCATGGAAATAATGTGGATTTACTGGAACAGGCACAAAGGATTGTTAAGGAAAATTTTGAAGTCTATGGGCAACTGGAATTTCCCAGAAACAGAACGCCGAGAATTAGATTTTATTCAAGTGCCCTGGTTGAAATTTTTGAGGGTTTGGGAGTGCCAAGAGGCAAAAAAGCAGATAAAATTAAGCCTCTACCATGGTGGTATAAGCTTGATAATGATAGTTTATCCGGTTTTATTAGTGGGCTTTGGGACGGCGACGGATATATAGGGAAAAATGCTCTGGAATATAGCAGTAAAAGTCCTGAATTAATAGAATTTATTAGACAGGCACTGCTTCATTATGGAATAATTTCTATCTACCGACGTAAAAGGGAACATCATTATGCAATTATAAGCGGTTTAGATAATATAAAAAGATTTTATGAATGTTTTTCTTTAAAAAACCGAAAAAAATTACAACACTTAACATTTTTGGCCCAAAGTCCAATTGTTTCAAATCAAAAAATAGGGCAGATTGCAAGTTATCCGGTTTTCTGGGACAAAATTATTGAAGTTGAATTAATTAAAAATACTGAGCCTTATGTTTATGATATTACAGTAAGTGATTTGCACAATTTTATAGCTGGTACGGGTGGGGGGTTTATTACCCATAATACCACTACCCTGAATGTCCTCTCCTCCTTTATCCCCAATGATGAGCGGATTATAACTATTGAAGACGCAGCTGAGCTGCAACTAAGGCAGGAGCATGTAGTTACCCTGGAAACCCGCCCCCCCAATATCGAAGGTAAGGGAGCTATTACCATGCGCGATCTGGTCCGTAACTCCCTGCGGATGCGTCCGGACCGGATTGTGGTGGGGGAGGTGCGCAGCGGTGAGGCCCTGGATATGCTGCAGGCCATGAATACCGGCCATGATGGCTCCCTGACCACAGGCCATGCCAACTCTCCCCGGGACATGCTGGCCCGGCTGGAGACCATGGTCTTGATGGCAGGGATGGAATTGCCAGTACGGGCGATCCGGGAACAAATTGCCTCAGCTATTGATGTTATTGTTCAGCAAAGCCGGCTCAGGGATGGCAGCCGCAAAATCACTCACATTACGGAAGTAGTGGGTATGGAAGGGGATACCATTGTGCTGCAGGATATTTTTGTCTATGAGCAAATGGGTGTAGATGATAAAGGCAAGATTATCGGGCGGCATCGGGCCACCGGCATCAGGCCCAAGTTTATGAGTAAACTGGAGGCAGCGGGTATCCATTTGCCTGAGGATATCTTTATCAATCGTTAGCAGGAGGTGAGGGCTATGGCAAGTTTGATTTTATTACTGACTTTTATCAGTGTGACTGCCTTTGTATGGGCCCTTTTCCTCTTGCTGACCAGAGAGCAGCGGGCACTGGCGGAAAGGCTGACCGTTTATACCAGTAAGTCTATATACGGGCGACGGGAGAAAAAAGAACGGCCGACTCTGAGCTGGAAGGAATTTATTAACCAGGGAGCCAAATTGTTTGCAGCCCGGGAGATAGCAAAGAAATGGGAAGCGGAGATGATCAAGGCCAATATTCCCCTGCGGGGAGAAGAATTTGTCTTTATTAATCTGTTAACTACGGTAGGTGGGGGGCTGGTGGGCTGGTTGCTGGCCAGAAATATCAGCGGAGGCATTATCCTGCTTATGCTTGGTTTTTTGCTGCCCCGCCTGCTGGTCAATTCTCGCAAAGCCAAACGCGTGCACATGTTTGATAACCAGTTAGGGGATGCGCTGCTGGTTATGTCCAATTCCCTGCGGGCCGGGTTTTCCTTTTTACAGGCGATGGATATGGTCAGCCGCGAAATGCCGGCCCCCATTTCCGAAGAATTTGCCCGGGCTTTGCGGGAGATGTCCCTGGGTACCACTACCGAGGAGGCGCTGGAGAAGATGACCCAGCGTATTGAGTCTGAGGACCTGGATCTGGTAGTTACTGCTGTTTTGATTCAACGGCAAGTAGGGGGTAACCTTTCGGAGGTGCTGGAAAGCATAGCCAACACCATTCGTGAACGGGTGCGGATCAAGGGCGAAATCAAGACCCTGACGGCCCAGGGACGAATTTCCGGGATGATTATTTCCCTGTTGCCGGTGGCTGTGGGAGGTTTTATTTTCCTCATCAACCCGGAATACATGATGCCTCTTTTTACCAGTCCTTTAGGTTGGAGCCTGATTATAGGCGGGCTGGTTTCCCAGAGTATTGGCATGTTGATTATCAAAAAAATCATTAATATTAAAGTGTAAGGGGGGTTGGGCATGGAGTTATTGATTTCTCTATTAAGTGGTCTTTCCTTTACCCTCCTGAGTTATGTTTTTCTTTTTCACCTTTACAGGGATAAGATTACCGTTCAGTCCCGTTTACAACAGGTGGGTTCCCTGTTGAGCTGGCGAAAAAAGTACCTGGATGAGAAGTTATCCCAGCCCTTTTTTGAGCGGGTGATTCGCCCTCTGTTAAACCTGGTGGCGGAAAAGCTGCCCAAAGGGACAAGAGCTGCTGATAGCAAGCAAAAGCTGGATTTGCAGAAAAAATTGTTGATGGCAGGGAATCCCTGGGATTTGACAGCAGGGGAATACCTGGCCCTGCAGTATGCCATGATGATTGGGCTGGCTCTGGTTTGCTTTTTCCTGGCCCTGCCCTCGGGGGCAAGCCCGCTGGTGCTGGTGCTGGCTCTGTTGCTTGGCGCAATCCTGGGTTATTTGTTACCCAACTATTACCTGGGGGTACTGGCTACCCGGCGCCAGGAAGAAATTCAGGATACCCTGCCGGATATTCTGGATTTGTTGACCGTTAGTGTAGAAGCGGGTTTGGGGTTTGATGCCGCTCTGGTTAAAGTGGTGGAGAAAAGCAAAGGGGTACTGGCAGAGGAGTTTTCCCGTTTGCTGCAGGAAATTAAGATGGGCAAGCCGCGGCGAGATGCCCTCCGGGATCTGGGGTTGCGGTCAGGAAACGAGGACTTGCAAACACTGGTAGGGGCTATTATCCAGGCTGACCAGCTGGGGGTTTCCATCGGTAATGTCCTGCGTTTGCAGTCAGCGGAAATGCGGGGGAAACGCAAGCAAAGGGCGGAGGAAAAAGCAATGAAGGCCCCGGTAAAAATGCTAATTCCGATGGTTCTCTTTATTTTTCCTACCCTTTTCGTAGTATTGCTGGGTCCGGCAATAATGCAGATGATGAAGACCATGGGCAACTGACAAGCGGGGTGACTTTATGGAACTGATCAATGTGACCAATCAAACCCAGATTGCCAGCCGGGTGCAAATAGCTGATACCTTCTGGAGGCGATTAGTTGGCCTTCTGGATCGCGAGAAGATGGCACCCGGGGAGGCCCTGGTTATCAGGCCCTGTCAGGGTGTGCATACCTGTTTCATGCGGTTTCCTATTGATGTAGTTTTTCTGGATGATACCAATCGGATTGTGCATTTGATTACGGGCATGCCGCCCTGGCGCTTTAGCCCGGTGGTCAGGGAAGCAAGAGCGGTGGTGGAGTTGCCGGCAGGAACCATTGAACAGCTGGGCTTGAGAAAAGGACATGTGTTGCGCTTACTCGGAAGGATTATCTAAAATTATCTACAATTTAGCAGGAATTTTATGGCTATATGTCGAATGAAGTTAGAGCGAATTAAGGGAGGTGGCCGGATGAAGCGGCATACGAGCCCCTGGTTTGCCGTGTACGGCCTGATGGTGATTTTGCTGGGAGCAGCAGCTCTGGGGCTGATGCTACCGGGGCTGAAAGCTGATGACTGGCAGTCCTATGTTATTCTGCTGGCCATGGGCATGTTTCTGGAGTGGTTTGTGATTTCTACACCAAATGGGGACTTTTCCCTGAGTTTTGTGCTGGTGTTTGTGACATTTATCCTCTTTGGCACTCCCGCTACAGTTTGGATTTCAGCTCTGGCTACGGTTTTCGCCCGGGGGATTGTCAATCACGGCCATTCCATGAAAACGGTTTTGTTTAATGGCGCTCAATATGCCCTTTCGGCTTTACTGGCCGGGATTGTCTATGAACAGGCAGGCGGCCAGATAGCGCCTCAGGCGGACAAGTTGATGGCCTCCAACTGGTTACCGCTGGCAGCGTATGTTGTAACCTATTTTGTAACCAACCATCTGCTGGTCAATATCTATGCGGCCAGAGAACAGGCTCGGGCCCTTTATCCCTACTGGCGGGATGTATTCAAACTGGAGCTGTTTACCTGTGCTCTTTCCATCTGCCTGGGGGCACTAACAGTATTGCTCTATCGGGTAATCGGCAGTGCTGGCGTTTTTTTGCTGTTAGGGCTGATTATTCTGGTCAATGCCCTGTTGAAAACTTATTTTGAACTGGGACTGGCTCACCGTGAGTTAAAGGCATTGCATGAAATTGCCTTACAGGCTTCGCTGACTCTGAAAACCGGGGAGCTATTGCATAAAATTTTACATCAGGCACTGAAGGTGGTAAAATATCATACAGCAATCATTTATCTCTGGCGGGAGGAGCTGGAACAACTGGTTCCCCAGGTAGTGATCAGCAATAATCCCAATTACAAAGCCTGGTTGGAAAATACCACCGTTGAAGCCGGGGATGGCCTAATTGGCCAGGTTGTGCGTACCCGGCAAACGGTAATTGTTTATGATTGCAAACGGGATAAGCTGATCCGGCGCATGCCGGGGATCTACCAGATTATGCGCTCTCTCCTGATTTTACCCATGGTAGCTGATGATAAACTGGTAGGTGTGATGGTACTGGGTAAGAGAGAGCCCTTTGGCTTTAAAGAAAACCAGAAACAATTGCTGACCATCATGGCAGGGCAGGCAGCCCTGGCCACGGAGAGGGCCCTGCTTTATGAAAAAATCGAAAATATGGCCATAACCGATGGCTTAACCTGCATATATAATCACCGTTATTTTTATGCCCGGCTGGAGGAAGAATTTCAACGGGCCAAGCGCTATCATCATCCTTTTTCCCTGTTGCTGCTGGATGTGGATCATTTCAAGAAATTCAATGATACTTACGGGCATCAGGCCGGAGACAAGGTGTTGCAGCGGGTAGCAAAAGTACTGACCCGGGAAACCAGAAGGTCGGATGTGGTAGCGCGATATGGGGGCGAAGAATTTGCTGTGCTCCTGCCCAACACAGAACTGGCCAATGCCGTGCGGCTGGCCAACCGGATTCGACTGGCAATTAAGGGAGAACCGGTGGAGATCGGCAGCAACCGCCCGCTGGTGAGTGTCACTGTCAGTATTGGGGTAGCACAGGCGCCCGTTCATGGCCACGAACCAGGGGAGCTGATTGAAGCTGCTGACCGGGCCCTCTATCATGCCAAAGGGGCAGGGAGAAATAGGGTTAGTACTGCTGAGGAAGCAGAGGAGGTAGATTAAAGTGGGAAGTCTGTTACAAAAGACCAGAGCGATGAATCGTCTCATCCAAAAAACAGCAGGTCAGCCGGTGGATTTCTGGGAGATGGCTCGCGTGCTAGCCCGGTTGACGGAAACGCGATTCTGGATTATTGGCCGGCGCGGTAAGCTGCTGGGGTGGTCAGATGCTACCGGGAGTGGGGTAAACCCTCTGGAAGCATATATTGAAGCTGATGGCCATCTGCAGGATGCCTTAAATGAACAATTCCTCAATTATAACCGGACCGAAATAACCGCTGGTGGCCAGGAAGGCTGGGTTAGAGCAATTGTCCCGGTTTTCGGTGGTGGTGACCGACTGGGGACCCTGATCTGTGAAAAGGAAGGTCAGGAATTCACTGATGATGATCTGATCCTGGCTGAATATGCTGCAACTATTACCGGAATTGAAATCATGCGCCTGAAAAATGAGCGTCTGGAAAAAGACACCAGAGATCGGGTGGCTATTCAGACAGCTATGGAAGTTTTGTCCTATTCGGAAATTGAGGCATTACGCTTTATTTTCCGTGATCTGGCCGGGGAAGAAGGGTTTGTGGTAGCCAGCAAACTGGCGGAAAAATACCATTTAACCCGTTCCGTGATCGTCAATGCCCTGCGCAAGCTGGAAAGCGCCCGGGTTATTGATTCCCGCTCCCTGGGTATGAAAGGTACATACATCAAGGTATTAAACCCCTACCTGCTGGATTATTTGCGTTTACATGACCCCATGGAAGCCGAGGAGGAGTAATCAATGCAGAGAAAGGTTGAGCGCAACCTGTGGATTATTACCGGGGTGACCAGTTTTCCTTTCGTTATTCTAGCTCTGGCCAACCCGGATAAGGTGGTATTTCCCCACTTATATATACTGATGGCAGTCGCCGGTATTTTCAACGGCTTATTTGTGCCATTCTTCTTAATGCGGGGGGAAGGTAACTGGTTGCGCTACACTCTGGCCATTGGGGGTAATTTGCTGATTTCATATTTCTGGATTAATTTTACCGGTGGGGTGGAAAGCATCTTTTATCCTGCCTTTTACCTGTTGCCGATTGTAGCAGCTACTTTGTATGCCGACTTCCTTGGCGCGATGGCAACAGCACTGGTAGCCGGTGGCTTATCTATTTATGCCAAAGGCCAGGCAACAGGCTGGAAGGTGACTATGTGGCAGGATACGCGGATGCTGGCCCAGATTGTGCTCTTTTTCCTGGTTGCCGCCATTGTTGGTTATCTTTTGAAAGTACAAAGGGAACAATTCCGCCGTAACCAGAAGATGAATGAGGAACTGGAAATCGCCTATAGTCAGCTGATGGCTTCCCACGACCAGTTACAGAGTTACACTAATATTATTGAGAAAATGAACCGGGAAATGGAGCAACTGGCCATTACCGACGAGCTGACCGGTTTATATAACTATCGTTATTTCCAGATGACACTGGATAAGGAATTGAAACGCAACCGTCATTCTTCTTTAACCTTGATTATGCTGGATATAGATGATTTCAAAACCTATAATGACCGCTACGGGCACATGATGGGTGATAAGATGCTGGCCGAGGTGGCCCGGACCATTAAAAGCCTGGTCCGGGAAATAGACACCGTAGTGCGCTATGGCGGGGAGGAATTTGCCGTTCTCCTGCCAGCCACCAGAAGTGAAGAAGGTTTCCAGGTGGCGGAAAAGCTGCGCCAGGCTATCGCGGCTTTAAGGGTGCCGACAGCAGATGGGTTGCAGACCAGTATCACCGTCAGTGCCGGGATTTCCTGTTTCCCGGTCGATAGCTTGAACAAGTCGGAATTGATCAGTCATGCTGACCTGGCCCTTTATCGGGCTAAAGAAGATGGACGAAATTTAAGCCGTATTTATGAGAAATTACAGTAAGAGCAAGGCCGGACGCTGTCCCTGCCGGGAGCAGCGGCGGCCTGCTTTTGTAAAGGGGTAGGGGGATGAAGGGAGAAATCCAGCCGGCGGGACGATTGTTAACAACCCAGGAGCTGAAGAAAATCGGTTTAACACCCCAGCAGGCCCAGGCTTTAGGAGCGGTAAGACTGAAGGGGGAAGATGAGCAGGGCCGATGTCAGCGTTGCGGAGCAGTGTTAACTGATCCTGCTTCCTGCCCTCTTTGTCGGGCAAGCCATGGCTGGTGTGAGGCCTGTGCAAATATGGGATTAATTACTTCCTGCACGGACCTGTGGTTGTTTCCCGCCGGGGAGCTAACCCCACCACAACCTGCTTTCAAGGTAAAGCTGGATTTTACCCTGACTCCGTTTCAGAAGCGGGCAGCGGCGGGAATCCTGGACTGGTTGCGGTTTTCTCCGGAAAAACAGGCCCTGTTATGGGCCGCCTGCGGGGCGGGGAAAACGGAAGTAATATTCCCCGCCCTGGCCCTGACTTTGAACCGTGGTCAGCGGGCCTTACTGGCAGTACCGCGGCGGGAAATTGTGGTGGACCTGCAGGAACGGATTAAAAAGGCCTTTCCGGCAGTTGATCTCACCTTTCATTATGGGGGACAACCGGAACTGGCCAGAACGGGGGCTCTGGTGGTTGCTACCACCCATCAGGTGTTGCGCTTTCGCCATTGCTTTGCCCTGGTGATAGTCGATGAAGTAGATGCCTTTCCCTACCGTCAGGATGAACGGCTGGCGCTAGGAGTAGAGCGTTCTTTGTCGCCCGGTGGCAAAATGCTGACCATGACAGCTACTCCCGACCTTAAAGACGTGGAGAGAAGGCGGCAGGCGCGCACCCTCTTTTATTTACCCCTGCGCCATCACGGGCAGCCGCTGCCGGAACCGGAAGTACGCCCTGATAGCCGGGAGGAATTGCTGCTCTGCCTGAAGCAGGCGGGGCCCTGGCTGGTGTTCGTGGCTTCGGTTCGCGAGGCCCGGGAGTTAAGCAACTGGTTAAAGGAACAGGGAATTGCCGCCAGTGGGGTATGGGCGGCGGACCCGGCGCGGGAGGAGAAAATAGCCGCCCTGAAGACAGGGCAATTGCAGGCTCTGGTAACTACCACCTTGCTGGAAAGGGGAATAACCATTCCCGGCGTAAATGTAATAGTCTGGCGAGCTGACCGGGAAAGGATTTTTGAACGGGCAGCCTTGATTCAGATCAGTGGCCGGGTGGGCCGTACTGCCGACCGCCCCGGCGGTCGGGTAATCTGGCTGGCAGCACAGCAAACGGGGGCAATGCGGGAGGCCCTGGAGAGTATTAGATACTTGAACCGAATAGGCAGGGAAGGTGAAGGAAATGGGTAGACTTTTACGTCCTGTTATTAAAGAAATAGGCCGCTGGCTGTTTCCCGAGGAATTACCCTGCCCTTTTTGCGGCACAGTAGGGATGAAATGGCATCCCTGTCCTACCTGTCGCCGCCAGTATAAACTGATGCGGCAACAACAGCACTGCCCCCGCTGCGGCCGCCTGGGCTATCAGGGATTGTGTCCGGCTTGCCAGAGCAAAGGCTATTTTCAGGTCGCCAGAGGTACTGGCCCTTATGGGGGGATATGGCAAAAAGTCCTCTATGAGTTCAAGTACCAGGGCCGTCGCTCTCTGGGCTGGCATATGGCCCACTGGCTGGCAGAAACGGTACTGGCGGAGCCTGGCTTTAAAGGCAGCCAGCTGGTAGTACCGGTACCTGTGGGACCGCAAAAAATCCTGGAGCGCAAGTTTAACCAGAGTGCTGTTCTGGCGGAGCATCTGGCCTGGTTTTTGCATTTACCGGTAGAGGAGGTTCTAGTGAGGACCAGGGATACCAGACCGCAGAGTAAACTGGGGCGGGTAGCCCGTTTATATAACCTGAGAGATGCTTTTAGTCTCATCAACCCTGATGTGGTAAGGGAGAGAAAGATAATCCTGGTGGATGATGTCTTAACCACGGGAGCGACAGCAGAGGAATGCAGTCGTATTTTACTTGCTGCAGGCGCCAGGGAGGTCAATGTCATCACCTGGGCTACTGGCCAGGGGGAGGTGGATGAAAATGGAACTAAAAAACTGTGAAGAGTGTGGCAAACTGTTTATGTCCGCCGGGGCTTTGCGTTGCCCGGAATGTTTGGACAGAGAGGAAGCAATTTTTTCCCGCATCCGGGATTATGTTTGGGAACATCCCGGAGTAACCGTGGATGATGTAGTTAGAGAACTGGGGGTAAAACCGGAAAAAGTGCTGGCTTATTTACGGGAAGGCCGTCTGGCCATCAAAGGCCTAACCTGTCAGAGATGCGGGGCGCCTATCAACATGGGGCGAATATGCCAGCGTTGTGCGAAAGAACTGGAACAGAATGTGAACAGGACAATCAAGGGACATAAAGCCAAAATGCACACTGCCAGCATGAGAAGAGAGAAAAAATAAGAAAACGAGAGGAAGAAAGAAATATTTTAATTTTATGGCCAGGAATGCAAATTAAGGTCTTGGCTTTTTTCTTCGATTAATTGACAGGACAATTTTTGCATTTAAGGTCGGTGAAGGATATGATAATCTCCAACCAGCAAATTCAATATATTTTAAAAGCCTATGGTCAAAAACCTGTTAATAAGGGAACAGTTAAAACTGGCGGAACGGCAGCCGGGGAGGGGCGGGACCAGGCCCAGCTTTCTCCGGAGGCGAAAGCGCTGCAAGCTGCCCTGGCGGCAGTAAAAGAGGCACCGGAGGTCAGGGAGGAAAAAGTGGCGGAATTGAGGGAAGCCGTTCGTTCCGGTACTTATAACGTGTCAGCGCAAGAGATTGCCGATAAAATGCTGGGACGGTTACTGGTAGACGAGTTGGTCTAGGAAAGGTGGTGGCCCCATGGCAACAGCAGCCGGGGTTCTGCAGGAATTGACACAGGTGCTGGCCGGGCAGAGGGATGTCTACGGCCGGCTTTTGTCATTGGCCAGAGAAAAACAGGAAGCGCTGGTGAGAGGGGATTTGCCGGTTATTGAGCAAATCGTGGCTCAGGAAGAACAGCTAGTGGTTCAGGTTGGAAAATTGGAGGAAGCCCGCAATCAACTGGTGGAAGCGCTGGCAACTGAACTGGGGCTGGAAGACCGGCAGCTTACTATTTCCAAACTGCTGGAACTGGGGGCTGGGGATACTTCCCGCCTGCAGGGGATTGCAGCGGAGCTGACCCATGTCCTGGAGGACCTGGGCAAAGTGAATGAACAAAACAAACAACTGTTGCAACAGTCCTTGAAGTACCTGGACTTTACCGTTAACCTGCTGGCCGGGCAGGAGGATTTGCCGGTCTATCATGGCAAAGAGGGAAATAACCCGGGAGAGCGGCCCCCGGCGCGATTATTTGACAAGAAGGTGTGAGGAGATGCGGAGCACATTTTTTGGACTGGAGATAGCCCGTTCAGCCATCCAGGCCCAGCAGCGGGCCCTGGATGTAACCGGTCATAATATTGCCAATGCCAATTCCCCCGGCTATACCCGCCAGGAAGCGGTACTGGGGGCGAAAGCGCCCTATACGGTACCGGGGATGAATCGCCCCACTTCACCGGGTCAGGTAGGAACCGGGGTAGCAGTAGAGGAGATCCGGCGTTTGCGGGATGGCTTTATTGATGCCCAGATCCGCACAGAGAATAAAAACCTGGGCTACTGGGAAGCTAAACGGGATGCGTTGCAAAAAATCGAGGTCATACTGAATGAACCTTCTGATGCCAGTTTGCGCAATGTTCTGGATCAATTCTGGCAAGCCTGGCAGGAGCTGTCCAAAAATCCGGAGAGCCTGGCGGTGCGTTCTGTTGTCCGCCAGCGGGGGATAGCGGTGGCGGAAACCTTTAACCATCTGGACCAGCTCTACCGGGAGCTGCAGTCTGACCTGAATGATAATATCAAGGTCAAGGTACAGGATATCAACTCCATCGCCCAGCAGATTGCGGAAATTAACCTTCAAATCTTGCCAATTGAGGCTCAGGGAGACCGGGCCAATGACCTGCGGGACAAGCGGGATCTGCTGCTGGACAAACTGGCCAAAATCGCTGATATTCGCATCAGTGAAAATAAACTGGGTCAGGTAAATGTATCTATTGGCGGACGGGAGATCGTAACCGGCAGTCAGGTTTCCTTGCTGCAGGCAGTAGCCAATCCGGCCAATAATGGTTTTGTGGATGTGGTCTGGGCTGATGACCGGCAACCGGTCAGATTCAGTGCCGGGGAAATTCAGGGCTTGCTGGAGGCCCGGGGTTATTCCGATCCATCCACAGGTGAGTTCAAGGGGATTATTCCCGAGTTGCGGAAAGAACTGGATATGATGGCTAAAACCATTGTGGAAGAGACCAATAAGCTGCACCGGGGCGGTTATGACCTGACCGGAAATCAGAATAACAACTTCTTCAAACCCTATGTGGAAGGGGTGTATCCTCCCAGTGGAATTTCCTTGGCCCAGGCTATGCAGGTGGATGATGCCATTCTGGGCAGCCTCAATGCCATTGCGGCCGGCAACACTCCGGAAGCGGGGGATGGCGAAAATGCTCTGGAGATTGCTCAATTGAAACATAAACAGCTAATGGATTTGACCAAAGGTCAAAGCGGGCTGCTCAGCACCTGGCAGACAGAAAAGCCCTACGCCACCCGAGCCGATGGGCTCACATCAGTCGCCTATTCCGGCACAACTAATATCCTGGGCGGACTGTTTAATTTAGCGGATTTCCAGCCCAATGCAGCCCTGGTCTTTAAACAGGGTGACAAATCCTTTATTATCAGTATCACCGACGGCGCCGGGGCAGACGCCCTGACTCCGGCTGGAATAGTGACAGTCAATGATTTGCTGGCCAAAATCAACAGTGAGGCTCTGGCTCAAGGAATGGATCTGACAGCTTCTCTGGAGGAAAAACCCCCTGCCTCTGGCCAGTATGTACTGGAAGTAAAGGCAGGAAGCAAGGGGCTGGATAAACAAATCACCATTGAGGAGCGCAATTTCCAGGGGGCTGCTACCTTTGGCTGGGCCAATGCCAATGTAACTGGCACTGTGGATGATTTCTATCGCTCCCAGCTGGGAAAAATAGGGGTAGACAGCCAGGAAGCCAGCCGTATGGTGGAAAACCAGCAATTGCTGGTGGATCAGCTGGAAAACCGGCGCCAGTCCCTGGCCGGAGTGTCCATCGATGAAGAGATGACCAATCTGATCCGTTTCCAGCATGGCTATAATGCGGCTGCCCGGCTGGTAACGGTAATCGATGAGATGCTGGATAAAATCATCAATGGCATGGGGGTAACCCGATAGGAGGTGAAGGGTTGTGCGCGTAACTAACCAGATGATGATCAATACCTTCCGTAGAAATCTCAGCAGCAGTATGCGGGAAATGGACCGCCTGCAGGAACAACTGTCCAGTGGCCGCCAGATCAACCGCCCTTCTGATGATCCGGTAGGTTTAACCTATGCCCTGCGGCTGCGGACTAATCTGACGGAAAATGACCAGTATCAGAGGAATGTTTCTGACGGCCTGACCTGGCTGGAAAATACAGATAGCGCCTTGAATGAGGCCGGCCAGGCTTTACAGCGGGCCCGTGAGCTCGCCGTCTATGGGGCCAATGGAACCCATAGCCAGGAGTCCCTGGATGCCATTGCCAGGGAGGTGGCTCAGATCCGCCAGCACCTCGAGGCGGTGGCCAATACGGAGGTAGCCGGCCGCTATCTCTTCGCCGGCACCAAAACTACTACTAAGCCCTATGACAATGGGACCTGGCAGGGCAATACAGCGGTGATGAAATATGAAATCGGTCCGGGAGTTACGGTGCCGGTGAATGTTAGCGGGGCCGAGGTGTTTGGAGATAATACCGACAGTGTGTTTAAGGCGCTATCAGATTTGGAAAGCAAACTGCTGGCAGGGGACACGGCCGGAGTGTCGGCCCAGATTGGGGTTATTGACCAGTGGCTGAACAAAAATCAGTCGATTCGGGCTGAAGTAGGAGCGCGGACCAATCGTTTTCAACTAGCCCAAAGCCGACTGGAAGATGGTTATATAAACTTCAGCACGCTTTTAACCAAGACTGAGGATATAGACACTGCCAAAGTAATAACTGAGCTTAAAATGCAGGAAGAAGTTTATCGGTCAGCTCTGGCGGCCGGGGCCAGGATTATTCAGCCTACATTAGTGGACTTTTTGCGCTAATTTTAAGGCCAGTGGTTAACACTGGCTTTTTTTAAAGGAGTGGTGAGCCATGCAATTCCGCATAACTCATGTATGGCCACGAATTGAAATAAATGCCATTCCGGCACAGCAACGGCTGGAACAGATACCGGCTAGGATTGAGATTACAACTCAACCTACCAAAACGGAAATGGTAGGGGAGCCTTTTCGGGTGGAAATCAATCAATATCCCTGTTTTGCTGAAACTGGATTGAAGAATGTGTTTGATCTTACGCGAGATGAGGCGGAGCGGGCTAAACAGCTGGTATTAGAGGGCATTGGAAGGCGGGCAGAAGAAGGAGATGAACTGGCCGCTATTGAACATAAGGGTAATCCCCTGGCCGAGCAGGCTGAGGCTGTTGCTAATCCACCGCCGGCAGAGTTCAACATTGCCTTCATTCCTCAGTCACGACCGGAAATCACTGTTAGTGGAGGTAAAAAGCTTTTGATCGAACCGGGAAAGGTGGAAATTAGTTTTCGGCCGGGACAGGTAATCCATGATTATCAACCGGGCAAAGTGGAAATCTACCTGGCCCAGAAACCAGAGTTGCAAATAGAATTTATCGGTAGCGTTGTAGACATACGCAAATAGGGGGAATTGGGATGGAAATTACCACCAAAGCTTTTGGCGTCATTAAAATAAATGAGGAAGATATTCTTAATTTTATTGGCCCTATTCTGGGTTTTGAAGATATCAAACAATATGTGGTGTTGCATGACCAGAACAACCCTGGTCCTTTCTTCTGGCTGCAGGCGGTAAACAGTCCGGAACCGGCCTTTGTGGTAGTAGAACCTGGCACAATTTTAGCAGACTATCATCCTGTTTTCCCGCCGGAAGAACTGGAATTACTGGAAATTGAGGAACCGGCGGATTTGCGGGTTTTATTGATTGTCCGGATTCCGGAAAATATTAAAGAAATCAGTGTGAATTTAAAGGCGCCTGTACTAATAAATGCGCGCAAAGGGCTGGCCAAACAGGTTGTGCTGGAAGACAAACGCTATTCAGTGCGCCACTATTTGCTGCCAGCCGCTCAAGGGGGTGAAACCCGTGTTGGTACTGAGTCGGAAAGCAGGTGAGTCCCTGGTTCTGGGGGAAGGGATTGAAGTAAAAGTGGTGGAAATCAAGGGGGATAGAGTGAAACTGGCCATCTCTGCTCCCAGAGAAATTGGGGTCTGGCGGAAGGAGGTTTATGAAGCGATCGTAGTTACCAACCGGGAAGCTCAGGGGGTAAATTTAGAAAGTTTGGCGGAGATGCAAAAAATCTTAAAATAAGTTGTCAATCAGAGTAATCAGGAGATATTTTTTTATAAACAATCTAGAATGCATATATTTTATGAAATACGATGTAAATAAAAATTATCATCTTACGATAATATTATTGAGCAAATCACCCACCGTCATAGCGGCCGGATGACGGCGGGAAAAATTTCGGCATGGATGCCGAAAAATAATTTCAAGGAGGATGAAAATTTATGAGAATTAATCACAATATCTCTTCTCTGAACACCTATCGGCAATTGACCACTAATACTGCCGCAGCTTCCAATTCTATTGCCAAACTTTCTTCCGGTCTGCGCATCAACAAAGCCGGGGATGATGCTGCCGGTCTTTCCATCTCTGAAAAAATGCGGGGTCAAATTCGGGGTCTGCAACAGGCTTCCCGGAACGCCCAGGATGGTATCTCCCTGATCCAGACTGCTGAAGGTGCTTTGAATGAAACCCATTCTATCCTGCAGCGGATGCGGGAACTGGCTGTACAGGGCGCCAATGACACTAACGTTACTGCAGACCGCAGTGCCATCAAGGATGAATTGTTGCAATTGAAACAGGAAATTGATCGTATTGCAGCTAATACTGAATTTAACACCCAAAAACTGCTCCAGAAGAATGACTCTTATATCTTCCAGGTTGGTGCCAACTCTTCCCAGAACATCAAACTGGTTATTAATGCGATGAATGCATCGGCGTTGGATACAAATTTAACTTCGGCTAAAATCAATGGTTTGTCTACTTACGGTAACTTTTCTTCCTTTATAACAATTGTTAATAATGCCATTACCAAAGTATCAACCGAGCGTTCTAAATTAGGTGCCTACCAGAACCGTTTGGAACACACCATCAACAACCTGGATACCAGTGCTGAGAACCTGACAGCTGCTGAATCCCGGATCCGTGATGTAGATATGGCCAAGGAAATGATGGAATTCACCAAGAACAACATCCTGACTCAGGCTGCTCAGGCAATGCTGGCGCAGGCCAACCAGCAGCCGCAAGGGGTTCTGCAGTTACTCCGGTAATAAGTTTATGATTGATACTAAAATAGGCAGCCTTTACAGGTTGCCTATTTTAGTATTAGTTTTAAGGAGAAATGGAAATGGGAGAAATAATCAAACTAGAAAATAGTCAATTTAAAGAGTTTCAAATCAATATACTGAACAGTAAAAAAGGTCAACCTTATGTAATTGTCAATGGCTTGTTTTTGCACAGCCGCTATGATCCAATTAAAGAGGCTCAACGTTGGGCAGAAGTTCATTACCAAAAAAACCATTTACACATTTTATTCGGTTTTGGTGCAGGGTATTTTGCTCAAGAACTTTTGCGACACCTGGATGAAAATGATTTTTTGCTGATCATAGAACCTGTTGCTGAACTCTTTCTAGAAGCAGCTAAATTTATTGATTTACACCAGTTTTATGCGCATGAGCGCGTACTTATTTTGGTTGGATTTGAACGCATGGAAATTGAACGTCATTTGCGCTTTATAATTAATCTGCAATATGCAGGTCGAGTGGAAGTTTTATGTTCTCCCAATTATGACAAACTTTTGCCTGAGGAAAAAAATCAACTGGAAAAACTGGTTTTGGAAGTAAGCAAACTGGAACTGGTAAATTTGAATACTATCAAGTATTTTGCCCAAACCTGGCAGGATAATTTTTTGTCTAATCTCTATTTTTCCTGGAAATCAATACCTTTTCGGCGTTTGGCAGGAAAACTGGATTGCCCTGTGGTAATTGCTGCGTCAGGGCCATCTTTAAATAAACAGCTCGAATTATTAAAGAAAATTAAAGATCAAGCATTAATTATAGCTGCAGGGTCAACCATTAATCCTCTGTTAAGCGGGGGAGTTAAACCCCATCTGGTAGTAACCATTGATGGCAGCACAGCTAACCTGAAACATTTTGAAGGGATAGAAATTGATGATATTCCCTTATATTATGCTTTGATTGTGCATAAAGAGATTCCGGCAAAACACAGGGGTATAAAAGTGGTTTTTAATAGCGATAACCAGCAACTGGCAGAATGGGCTGACCAGGTTTATGGAGAGCCTCTGGGCTATATCAGAGGCGGTCCTTCAGTAGCCAATTTTTGTTTTGACCTGGCCAGACAGATTAGTTCGGGGCCGATTTGTTTTATTGGCCAGGACCTGGCCTATACAGGCAATAAATCCCATGCAGAAGGAAACAAATATTTTAAAGAAGTACAGCTGGAACCGGAAAAAGTGGATGGTAAAAAATATTTGCGTACTAAAGGTTTTTATGGAGAAGAAGTTATTACCGATTATCCTTTTCTCAACATGAAGAAACAATTTGAAGACCAGCTGCTGACCATGCGAAAAGTCTACGGGGACCTGCGACCGGTTTATAATGCTACTGAAGGTGGAGTTTACATCGAAGGAATGGAACACATTAGTTTTAGAGAGTTTATCGAACGCTATTGTAACCGGGATGTCCGTGCTCACCTGGCCAGTCTCTATTTGCAAGATATTGAACCGGAACAGGTTAGGGACAGGATTGAGAAAAGTTACGAGGAGGAAATGGTTAAACTAAAACAAGTAGAGCGATTATGTCATAAGGCACTTGACTTATTAAAGGGGGTTTCCCGGCAAACTGAACATGTTAATGCCAAAATTCTGACTAAATTGGATAAAATAGATGAGGAATTGAATGAGTTGTTAAAGAGTAATTTAGTACATTTTGCCATTATGCCGGAAATTTTCCGCATCAATCATCTCTATCTGGAACCAGCCAGGGAAACGGCTGTGGAACGGACTAAGAGAATTCTGGATAAATCAGAGGCTCTTTACCGTTCCATCAATAAGGCTGTTATTTATGTTACTGAGATTATTGAAAAACTAAGAGAGGATAATGCAGATGAATAAAGAAGATTTACTAAATGAAACCATGGCCAGTTTGGCGGAATATCTGCCCAAATTGATTGCAGGTTGTCAAAAAATTGCCGAGCAATTTCATACTGCTGATGAAGCCAGTGCCATGCAATTACTGCCGGCAGCCATTGAAGGATTAGAGTGGGTTATCACTGCTGTAAGTGAATTGCAAAAATTTGGCCTTTTGACAGAGATTGATCCAAGCAAATTAACTATGCATTTTTCGGAACTGGAGTCAGCTCTCGCTAACCGCGATTATATTCTGCTGGGCGATCTGCTGGAATATGAGATTGTACCAGTCCTGGAAGAGTGGTTGGATAATTAATGAGCATTACCTGGGAGAAAATTATAAGCAGAACTGGTTTGCCGACGGTAAAAATCAGAGAGGGAAATAAGGAAATCTATTTACACAGTAAATACGACCCTTTACGTGAAGCCGAGCAGTGGGTTAAAGGCTGGACAGAGATGATGACCGGTCACCCTCAGGCCCTGGTGGTAATCGGGCTGGGGCTGGGTTATCATGTCCATATTCTGGCTGAACAATACCCCGATTTTCCTATAACAGTATGGGAATTTAACCCGCACTTCTATAATTGGATAAAAGAACAACACCTGCTCAGACTGTCCGAGAGAGTTAAAATCTATTGCAGTGAAAATATAGAAGAAATAAAGAATATATTATTACCTTTGCTTCTGGCTCCTGAAAATATGGTTTTTATTCACAATCATTCTCTGGCCCTGATGTCTGAGGCTCTGTCACCAGTTAAAAAAGTCCTGGAAAGTTATCTTTTACAACAGAGAGCTTATAAAAATCAGAAAAAGTTACTTGAAGAAAATTTTGCTCACAATCTTACTTTAAACGATCCTGGTCTTACAGCTTGCAATAAATTCATCAACGGCAGCCCTGTTCTTCTGGTCTCGGCAGGACCGTCTCTAACCAAACAACTCTCGATTTTAAAAGAAATTGCTGCAGAAGGCTCTATTAAAATTGCGACAGTGGGTACAGCCCTGAAGCCCCTGGTTAAGGCAGGTATAATACCGGACCTGGTAATGATTTCTGACCCCAATGAAAAAATTAGTGAACAATTTAATGTAGAAATTAATTTACCACTTCCACCTTTGTTTTATCTTTCAACGGCAAATCATTCTGTAGTGGCCAGTTATCAGGGGCCAAGGTATATTGTCTGGCAAAAAGGGTTTGTACCTGCGGAACTGGAAGCAGAGAAACGCAATCAACCCCTTATTTTAACCGGTGGCTCAGTAGCTACCTGTTTGCTGGATCTACTGGTGAAATTGGGTGCATCCTCTGTTGGCCTGGTTGGACAGGACCTGGCTTATACAGACGGTTACAGTCATGCAGCAGATACGGTGGCGGCACGGCAGATAATCGCGGATCATAGCTTACTCTGGGTAGATGGTTATGATCAGCGGGGTAAGGTACCTACTTCCCTCAATTTGTTTTCTTACCTCAAATGGTTTGAGAATTATGCCCTTATGTTTCCTGGAAAGGAATTACTCTGGAACTGTACGGAAGGCGGAGCATATATTCCTGGTTGGCGGCATGAACCACTGGCGAGTTACTGGCGTTTTGCCTTAAGGAGGCGGCAAGAGGATGGAAGAGATTTATAAAGGAAAACGCATCCTGGTGACCGGGGGAACAGGCACGATTGGCAGTGAACTGGTCAGGCAGCTTTTGCAATTTCAGCCTGAAGTTATTCGCCTTTATAGTCGGGATGAATCGAAACAGTTTGAACTACAACATGAGTTTCGTTCACATACCAATATCCGCTATTTACTGGGGGATATCAGGGACAAGGAAAGACTCAAACGGGCTATGGAAGGGATTGATGTTGTTTTTCATGCGGCGGCTCTGAAACATGTTCCTGCCTGTGAGTATAATCCCTTTGAGGCAGTTAAGACCAATGTCCTTGGTACCCAGAATATTATTGAATGTGCTCTTGATGAAGAAGTGGAACGGGTAATTGCCATCAGTACAGACAAGGTAGCTAATCCTACCAATACCATGGGGGCAACCAAACTATTAGCAGAGAAACTCATGGCTGCTGCCAATTACTATAAAGGAGCCAGGAAAACTGTTTTTGCCTGTGTGCGTTTTGGCAATGTTATGGGGTCCAGGGGGTCAGTCATTCCTTTGTTTATCCAACAGGTTGCCCGGGGTGGACCTTTAACTATAACTGATCCGGAGATGACCAGGTTTATGATGTCCATTCCCGAGGCAGTGGCACTGGTCCTGAAAGCAGGAGAAATCGCTCGGGGCGGGGAGACCTTTATTCTGAAAATGCCAGCTTTAAGGCTGGGAGATCTGGCGGAAGTGATAATCGAAGAGGTTGCGCCAAAACATAATTATACAGCCAGGGATATCAGAATCGAGGTTATTGGTTTGCGAGCTGGAGAAAAACCCCATGAAGAATTGATGACAGCTGATGAGGCTACACGGGCAGTGGAACTACCCGGTATGTTTGTTATTTACCCCAGTATCGATCCGGCCAGTTATAATACCGAAGGTCAGTATCAGGCCTATCGTTCCGATGCCGGACCCTTGCTGACTAAAACAGAGATTAAAGAAATGTTATATCGATTAGGTTTACTGTACAAACGGGCGACTGACTGAGAGTCAGGAGGAAATGCGCATGATTGTATTAAAGGATAGGCAAATTGGGCCCGAACAGCCAGTTTTTATCATTGCTGAAGCAGGGGTTAATCACAATGGAGACCTGCAATTAGCGAAAAAAATGATAGATGTGGCAGCTGCAGCAGGGGCTGATGCTATCAAATTTCAAACTTTTAAAGCAGAGAAACTGGTGACCAGAAATGCGCCAAAAGCAGATTACCAGAAGAAATCTACTGAAACCGGGGAATCCCAGTTTGCTATGTTAAAAAAACTTGAGTTAAGTGAACAGGACCATTATGAGCTGTTTGCCTACTGTCAGGCTAAGGGAATCCGTTTCATGTCTACACCTTTTGATGAAGAGAGTTTGTTATTTCTACATTCGTTAGGGGTGGAGTTGTTTAAGATCAGTTCCGGAGATTTGAATAACCAGCCTTTTTTGCATAAAATCAACTCCCTTGGCAAACCCGTTATTTTATCTACGGGGATGGCTAATTTATCAGAAATAACCGAAGCGGTTCAAATACTTTCCAACTGCCCTCTTGTTTTATTGCATTGCACAACTGCTTATCCAACTCCTGTAGAAATAGTAAATTTGCGAGCGATCAACTTACTACAAGAAAAGTTTGGGCCGATGGTAGGATATTCCGACCATACACTGGGGACGGAAGTAGCAGTAGCTGCAGTTGCCCTGGGAGCGTTCGTTATCGAAAAGCATTTTACTATGGACAAAAACCTGCCGGGCCCAGACCAGCAGGCTTCCCTCAATCCCGAGGAATTAACTTTAATGGTACGGCAAATCAGAAATGTAGAAAAAGCACTGGGCAACAAAAGGAAGGAATGTACAGAAATAGAGACGGCCAATAAACTTGTAGCACGAAAGAGTATCGTTTCCAGTCAGTTTATTCCCAGCGGGGTGACTATTCGAGAAGATATGATTGCTATTAAGAGACCGGGTACTGGGATTGAACCAGGGTTATATAGCAAGGTCATTGGCAGAAAGGCAAAAGTGGATATTGCACCCGATCAGCCATTGACCTGGGATATGCTCGAATGATTTTGAGGTGAATTATGAGGAAAATTGCTGTAATTACCGGCACCAGAGCCGATTATGGTATTTATAAACCGATTTTGACAGCTATCAGCCAGCACCAGGAATTAAGTTTGCAGTTAATAGTAACAGGTATGCATTTGCACACCCGTTTTGGGCGGACTATTGAACAAATCAGGCAAGATGGTTTTGCCATAGCAGCGGAAGTACCCATTCTCTCTGAAACGGACGGTCCAGACGAGATGGCAAAGGCTATTGGTCGGGCGATTCTGGGGTTGACAGAAGCAATAGGTCAGCTTGAACCTGATTTGGGACTGGTACTGGGGGACAGGGGGGAAATGCTGGCTGCAGCCATTGTTTTTTCTCACCTGGGTATTCCTGTTGTCCACTTACATGGTGGAGAAGTTTCAGGAACGATCGATGAGTCGGTCCGTCATGCAATTACCAAACTGGCCCATATTCACTTTCCTGCCACTGAAAGCAGCAGAGAAAGACTGATTAAAATGGGGGAAAAACCGGAAAATATCTATGTCGTCGGAGCAGCCGGGTTGGATTATATTATCAATAAACAATATACCGCCAGAGAAATTCTCGTACAAAAATATCGGATCGATGAGAAAAGGCCTTTGCTACTGGTTTTACAGCATCCGGTCAACTGGGAATATACTGAGGCAGGCTGGCAAATGGAACAGACAATGCGGGCGCTGGAACGGCTACAGTTGCCAACTATTCTCATCCATCCCAATTCCGATGCCGGGCACCTGCGGATGCTGGAAATAATTAGGCAATACCAAAATAGGGCCTGGCTGCAAACCTTTCCCAGCATCCCTTCTGCCGATTTTCTGGGTTTAATGCAGATTGCTGCTGTGTTGATAGGAAATTCCAGCAGTGGAATTATTGAGGCCCCCAGCTGCGGTTTACCGGTTATAAATATTGGATCTCGTCAAGCTGGTAGAGAGAGAGCAACGAATGTGATTGATGTCGATTATAATGAGGAAATGATTTATGCTGCTATTATAAAAGCACTTAAAGATGGGCGTCGAACTTATGATAATCCATATGGAGATGGTAAAACCGGCCCAAGAGTTGCAGATTTACTGGCCAGAATTGAGATAAATCGGGATTTATTAAATAAACAGATAGCCTATTAATGGTGGGGGTTAAAATGGCTAAGTTGATTATTGTAGGAGCTGGTGGGCATGGGCGGGTGGTGCTGGATATAGTTTTAGCACAATCCCAGTGGGAGGATATTGTTTTTGTAGACCAGAATCCGCAATTGTTCGGGCAAAAAATAAAAAATATACCTGTCATAGGTAATATCGAAAAATTGCCGGGATTAAAGGAGGCTGGCTATACAGACTGTATAATTGCTATCGGAGACAATCAGGCGCGGGCGCAAATGGCTGAACAAGCAAAAAAAGCTGGACTGAAATTCATCAATGCCATTCACCCATCAGCCCTGATTAGTGTTACTGTCAGAATGGGGGTCAATAATGTAATTGCAGCTGGCAGTATTGTTAACACCGATGTGCAAATTGGTTCCAATGTAATAATCAACACTGGAGCCATAGTTGAACATGATAATATAATTGAAGATAATGTACATATTTCGCCTGGTGCTAGATTGGCTGGTAAAGTCCAGGTTGGCCGGGGTGCCCATGTTGGTATTGGTGCTACCGTTATTCAAAACATAAAAATTGGGGCAGAGGCGGTGATAGGAGCTGGTGCTGTGGTGATTTCCGATGTTCTGCCCAGATCTACGGTAGTGGGGGTTCCGGCCAGACAGCTTGAGAAACGGAGGTAAACTAGATGAAGATACCGCTTTCAGCTCCGGATATAACGGAGAGGGAAATAGACATGGTTGTGGAGGTCTTACGCTCAGGGCAATTAGCTTTAGGGCCCAGGATGATTGAATTTGAAACCCGGATGGCAGAATATACAGGCGTAAAACACGCCATCGCTGTTAACAGTGGTACTAGTGGCTTGCATTTGGCAGTTAGAGCATTGGGGATCCAGGAAGGGGATGAGGTAATTACTACCCCTTTTAGTTTTGTTGCCAGTGCCAACTGCCTGTTATTTGAGCGCGCTCGCCCTGTGTTTGTGGATATTGAACCTGAGACATATAATCTGGACCCAAACAAGATTGAAGCTGCCATAACTGAAAAAACCAGGGCTATTTTACCGGTCCATGTTTTTGGACAGTGTTGTGAAATGGATAGAATCCGAGAGATCGCTGCCAAATACAATCTCACGATTATTGAGGATGCCTGTGAGGCAATAGGAGCCGAATATAAAGGCAGAAAAGCAGGAAGCTTTGGGGAAGCAGCGGTATTTGCTTTCTATCCCAACAAACAGATGACCACCGGTGAGGGTGGGATTATCGTAACAGACAGGGATGATATTGCCGAACTTTGCCGTTCTATGCGCAATCAGGGCCGGGGTAAAGAGGGACGCTGGCTGATACATGAACGATTGGGCTATAATTACAGAATGGATGAGATGAGCTGTGCCCTGGGTTTAGCTCAGTTGAGCCGGATTGAGGAGATTATGGCCAAGAGGGAAAAAGTAGCACAGGAATATAATATGCGATTAAAAGAGCTGGATGAAATCAAGATACCTGAAGTAAAACCGGAAAATAAAATAAGCTGGTTTGTTTATGTGATTACATTAGCGGAAAATATTAACCGGGAGTTATTTATGCATGAATTGCAAGCCGAAGGGGTTGCCTGCCGGGCTTATTTTGAACCCATACATTTACAACCTTTTTATTGTGAGACATTTGGATACCGCAAAGGGGATTTTCCTGTATGTGAAAAAATAGCCAGCAAAACTGTAGCCCTACCTTTTCATAATAATTTATCTGAAACTGAAATCGATTATGTAGTCAATGTTATAAAAAAAGCCATTAGAACAGCTAAAAAATAATGAGAATAAGAGTTATTTAAGCCAGATGGCATTTGTTTTTTTTGGGTTGTTTACGATAATAAATTTAAGGATAATTGTGCGGAGGGATTATCATGAAGATTGATAATCGGGCGCTGGTTAATAATGTTAATAATATTGAGCCAGCCAGGATTAATAAAGAAGCGAAGTTGCCGGAAGAAAGTCAACAGCAAACTGATATGAAGATTGAAAACCAGGAGCAAATGTTGCAACTGGTTATAGAAAAGGCAAATAAAGTTTTGGAAGGATCAGAAAGACATTTTGAATATGAAGTACACAAACCGACTAATCAAGTGGTCATTTCGGTGATTGATGATAAAACAAAAGAAGTTATCCGGGAGATTCCACCCAAAAAATTACTGGACATCATCGCAAAACTCTGGGAGCTAGCCGGAATTATTGTAGACAAAAAGGCCTGATTTGAAAGTGGGTGAATACCATGAGCGGTAACTTGCGGATTGGAGGTCTGGCTACAGGCCTGGATACAGATCAAATCATCAAAGATTTAATGAAAGCAGAACGAATACCAGTGGATAAATTAAAACAGCAGAAACAGATTATCGAATGGAAAAAAGAAGATTATCGCAGTTTGAATTCGGCACTGGCTGCATTACGTAATGAAGTTTTTAACTTGAAACTGGAAGGGACTTTTCGGGCCAAAAAAGCTACATCTGCAGATGAAAAGGTCGTTCAAGCCTATGCTAGCTCAGCAGCAGTTGTAGGTAATTATAAAGTAACTGTGCATAGTTTGGCCCAGGGAGCAAGCAAATCATCAACAGCGGCACTGGGGGTTGCGGCTAATCCCAGTCAGAGTCTGACAGCGGTTAATTTAACTTTTCGATTAAATGGTAAAGATATTACAATTAATGCCGGTGATAATATTAATCAAGTTGTGAGCAAAATTAATGCTGCGGGAGCAGGGGTTAATGCTTCTTATGACACTACAACAGACAGACTTTATTTGGTAACTACTGCTATTGGAGCGACAGCACAAATCGATTTTTCCGGTACAGTAACAGGCAGTGACGGTGCCAATTTTTTAACCAATACTTTAAAACTCAATGTATCCCTTGATGCTGCAAATAATGATACAACGAAAGTCATAGGGAAAAATGCGATAATTGATTTTAATGATGCAACCAATTTAACCTTTGGCAGCAATCAGGTTACAATCGCTGGTATAACCTTAAATTTAAAAAGCGAATCTGCTACACCGGTTAATATTAGTGTTAATGCTGATGTTGATTCGGTAGTAGCCAAAATAAAAAGTTTTGTTGACAAATACAATGAAACTATTGAGCTTTTTAACAAAAAGTTTTCGGAAGAGCGTTATAAGGATTACCTGCCTTTGACTGACGAACAGCGGCAACAGCTCTCCGAAACTATGCAACAAAAATGGGAAGAAAAAGCCCGAAGCGGCTTGCTGAAAGGAGATAGTTTAATAAGTTCTGCGCTGGGTGGGATGAGGAGTGTGTTAAGCAGTATTATCCAGGGCCTACCCAGTAGTTTCAACCAGTTATCCCAGATTGGTATTACTACTGGCTTATATCAGGAAAATGGCAAACTTTATTTGAACGAGTCGAAATTAAGAGAAAAACTGAATACCAACCCTGATGATGTGATGAACATTTTCCGTAAGGATAGTACAGTAATAGCGGAAAAAGGGATAGCCATACGTTTATATGATGAGATCAGCAACCAAATTAACAAATTTTCAGCTAAAGCGGGGTCAATTTACACATATAGTTTGGTTGATAATAGCACCCTTGGAAAAGAACTTAAAGAAATTAATAACAGAATTAGCGCAGCAGAAGATCGTTTAAAAGAAAAAGAAGACCGCTACTATCGACAATTTGCAGCTTTAGAGCGGGCTATTAACATGATGAACGCACAAAGCAGCTGGTTAGCTTCCCAGTTTGGTGGCGGAAAATAGAAAGCGGGGGATTAAGTAATGACAGTAACCAATCCGTATCAACAATATCTTGATAACCAAATAAACACGGCAACCCCGGAAAAACTCCTTTTAATGCTTCTGGATGGAGGGATCAGGTTCTGTCAAAAAGCTGTTCAGGCAATAGAGCTGAAGGATATCAGTGAAGCTCATACCAACCTGGTAAAGGCCCAAAATATAGTCCTGGAACTACTGGCAACCCTGGACAGGAGTTATCCCATTGCGGAAAATTTAGCAGCTCTTTACGATTATATGAATCGTCGTTTAATTGAAGCCAATATTAAAAAAGATGCAACTATCATTAATGAGGTTATTGGTTTTTTCAAAGAACTGAAAGAGGCTTTTGCCCAGGCTGCCCTGATTGCAAAAAACAACAATAACAGCATGGTCCGAGGTGGCCTGAATGTGGCAAAATGAGATAGAACGGGTGCTGATCCGTCTCCTCGATTTAACAGAAGAGATCATCACTCTATTGTTGAATAAAGAAATAGATAAACTGGAAGGCTTATTGACGGAGCGCGGAGATTTATTGCAATGGCTAGGAAATGTCCAAGAAAATAATATTTCTGCTTACAGCGATCTCATGACCACAATCAGAGAGAAAGATCAGGCGATGCTGGAGCTGGCTTTAAAGACAAAAGAGGAACTGGCCAGTCAGATAAAATTTCAGCAACAGGCCCGAAAAGCTGTCTGGACTTATGAAGCGGATAATAATTTCATTCCCGATGCCATTTTCTTTGACCGCAAAAAATAATTCCTCTTTCCTCTTGCACTTTCATCAATTACCAGCTATAATAAGATTATACCTTTGCTTGAGTAATAGCCATATTACCTGGGCGAAGGGAATAATACCTATTCAGGAAAGAGGGATTTCTACATGTACCAAGACAAGACTCTCGTGTGTAAAGACTGTGGGCAGGAATTCGTTTTCACCGCTGGTGAACAACAATTCTATGCCGAAAAGGGTTTCGAAAACGAACCCCAGCGCTGCCGTTCCTGCCGGAACGCTCGCAAAAACAACCGGACCGAAAGACCTCAGCGGGAAACCTATGCTGCTGTTTGCGCTGAGTGCGGTGCCGAAACTCAAGTTCCCTTCATGCCCAGAGAAGATCGTCCTGTCTATTGCCGTGACTGCTACTCTGCCAAGCGGGCTGCTCTGTAAGTAGCGCCTGTGCTGTTACAATAAACGGGATAACAAGGGAAGAACGACCCGGAGTTTTAGCTCCGGGTTTTTTCTTTCGACAGAATTTTTGTAGCGAAAAAGTTGTCCTAAAAGTTTTCCACAGAAAAAAGGTTTGAAATAACAGTTATCCACTGACTTATCCACATTATCCACAGGTTTTTATTCACAACCGGGCAGGAAGAGACCAGTCGATAGCGAAAGAAGAATAATAATGTCATTAAAAATGTCGAAAGAGGTTTTAAGATGTCAGCAAAGGTTACTTACTGGAAAAAGTGGATGGTAGTTTTCTTTTTACTTTGCTTTTATGTCCTGGCTGGCTTGTTTTTCTGGTCGGAAAAAGGAATATCTGCGCCTGAAGCAACAGAAATTCCCCATTTACCGGTGCCCATTGCCAGGGAACCGGTACTGGTAACCGGCCTGGGACAGGGGCCAGGCGGAGTAATAATCAACCGCCTTACATCTGTCTTGAATATTGACCATACCTTTCGATATAAAGCGGAATACAGGGATTTAACCGGTTATAAAACCCTGATCGTTGTTATTGATTACAATGTTCACAGCATGAAGGCGGCTTATACGGACTGGCAGGAAGAGAGGCAGCGGGTTTTGAATCTGGTGGCGGTGGCCAGAGGGCAGGGGATGAGGATAATTGGAGTTTTGTGCCAGCCGGGGCCGGATTTAACCGCCATCTGGCCCTATCTTGATTATTTGCTGGTTATTGAAATAACACCCGGGCAAGATTGGCAACTGGAAACCTATCAAGGACTTTTAAGCCGGGTATCCAGTTTTGAACAGGCCAAAATTCCTCTCAATGCAGTTTTTCGCTAAGGAGGCAAACTGATGGCGAAAAAGATTCTGGTGATATGCTTTTTAATGCTTGCCCTGGTAGGACCGCCTCTGTTTCAACCTCTGGCAGAGCTGGCAGTGAACTATTATGAAAAGGCCGGGATAAGCGGAGAGGGTATGGTGCTACTGGGGCTGGCTTATGGCTTTTTATATTACTTTCTGCTGGACCTGGTACCTATGCTCTTGTCCTTTACCCTCTGGAAATTAAGCTGGCCCCTGGGGAAAAAGGTGGCGGCCATAGTGGCGTTCCTGGCCTTTATAGGGGCGGAAAGCTATGCTTATTTTTTAGGGGGTGAGACTCCACCCTGGTTTTTAACCCTGGCCATCTGGTTCTGGAGTTTTGCACTGGTCATGGTAATAACTATGGCAGATTATAAACCGCCTTTAACGGTATTATTTTTGATGCCGTTAAGTTTAGCTACCATGGAATGGCTGCGCTTTTGGCCCCTCTGGCCGCAGGGGCAGTTAGCCTACGCCCTGGCCGAGGTAAGCAGTTTTCTGGGTGATGCCACAGCCATCAGCCTGATTCTGGTGAGTCTGGCCATATTGACTGCATTGCTGACCATAGTGGCCACCCAGTTACAGGCTATGTACTATCATAGTTATAAGGCCGCTGTTCAATCAGGGGAAGAACGCTTACGCTGGCTGGAATTGCGCAATTTACAGGAAATGCACACTCTTGTGCATGACCTCAAGACACCCTTGACTACTATTGCTGGCCTGAATTCTCTGGTGGGTCTTCTAACGGTACAGGAACAAATCCGGGAGTACAGTGAAAAAATCGCCCAGGCGGTGGATAATGCCAGTGCCATGGTTTCGGAAATCCTGGCAGAGGCTAAAAGAACCAGGATTTCCGTAGGAGATCTGGTCAATTACATCAGGGCCCATGTATTGCCCCGTTATACCGGGCAGACGGTGATTTTTGATATCCAGGGAGCAGAGCGGGAATTAGCGATTAACCATATTCGCATCACCCGGGCCTTGATCAATATCCTGGAAAATGCCTTTGAAGCCACTGCCCATCAGCCGGATGCCCGGATTAAGTTCAGCACCAGAGGGCATGACGGCTGGGTGGAATTTATTATCGAAGATAACGGTCCGGGCATGGAACCGGAACAGCTGGAAAAGATCTGGGAGTGGGGGTTTTCCACCAAAAAACAGCCATCGGGGTTAGGGTTGTTTTTTGTCAAACAGGTGATAACTCAACATCAGGGGAAAATTGAGATCAGCTCAACAAGAGGTCAGGGGACAAGGATAAAAATATTGCTACCGGAAGAGCGGGAAGGAGGTAGTTTGCTTGGCCAAAATCCTGATTATCGATGATGATGCCGCTATTCGCTATACTGTCGGGGAAATTTGCAAATTTGCTGGCTGGGAAGCGATAGAAGCGGAAAATGGGGCTCGCGGGCTGGAGCTGTTCACCCGCCATCATCCGGATCTGGTGCTGGTGGATTACCACATGCCGGCCTTAGATGGCCTGGAAACGGTAACCCGCCTGCGGGAACTCGACCCCTATACTCCGATTATCGTGCTGACAGTGGATGAGCGGCAGGAAATCTGTGATGCCTTTCTGGCTGCCGGGGCCAGCGACTTCGCCCTCAAGCCCATCAAGGCCCCGGATCTGATTGCCCGCCTGCGGGTGCATCTGCAGTATGGCCAGCTGCGACGGGAACAGGCGGTGGAGCTGCCCAAGGGCATGAGCGCCAGCACCCTGGAGGTGATCGCCGCCTTTCTGCGGCGCCAGACGGAACCCCTGACCATAGAGGAAATCCAGACCGGAGTAGAGCTGGCCTATCCCACGGTACACCGCTATCTGATGTATCTGGTGCAACAGGGCAGGGTGGTCATCTGCTGTGATTATGGCCGGGTTGGCCGTCCCAGAAATAAATATATTTGGCAAAGGGACTAAAGCGTGGCATAATAATAGTAAGACTACTTCTGGAGATGATATTATGCCAGGACAAGAATTTTTGCCCGATTGGGATGAACTGAAAAAAAAGGAACAAAAACAAATTGAAGAGTTACAACAGTTGGGCTGGCAGAGAGCAAGAATTATTGCTGACTATTTAAAACAACAATGGCAGGTAGAAAAAGTCTGGGTGATCGGCTCACTGGCTCAGGGGAGATTTGGCAGCCATTCGGATTTGGATCTGGTAATTAGTGGATTTAAAGATCAGCAACGATATTTCAAGGTCCTGGATGATTGCCTGAGACTGGCAGATCCCTTCAGTGTAGATCTTTTATTAGCGGAGGAACTGCCTCCCGGCTGGGAGAAGCACCTGCGAAATGGGGTGGAAATATGACCGGGCGTTATCGCATTGCTTTAGCCAGAATTGCCGATGAACTGGATAATCTTGATCAAGTATACGAGCGCTTTCAAAAAAAGCAGGAGAAAAAAAATGCCTATGAACAAGATGATATTTGCTCTATTTTTGGCTTAATTTTACATGACTTTTACAATGTACTGGAAAATATTTTTCTAATTGTTGCTAGAGACATCGATGAAAGTATTCCTCAGGGCGGAAATTGGCATAGGGACCTGGCGGAACAGATGTGTCTTGCTATACCGGAAATTCGACCGGCCCTGTTATCAAAAGATCTGGGCGAGAAACTGGCGGAATACCGGAGCTTTCGTCATATTATTCACCATACCTATGGCTTCCAGCTGGTCTGGAGCCGTATGGAGCATCTGGTCAATGAGTTGCCGGAAATATACCGGGAAGCCAAAAAACAAATTATTGAGTTTATAAAATATTTCAGTCAGCCTGGCCTGTAACTACAGGCTTTTTTCTTTTCTAAGATAAATATGAGAAAAAATAGCAAAGTATTTATATTTATGCCATAATAGCAGCAAAGAAACAAAGGTGTAATAGAGCAGAAAGATTGTATACAGGAGCGGCGAAAATGAAGACAGAGGAAATTTTGCTGGAAATCAAGGATTTGCGCACATATTTCTACACTCCGGAAGGGGTGGTCAAGGCGGTAGACGGGGTCAATCTCAGGCTCAACAAGGGCGAGACCCTGGGGGTAGTGGGAGAATCAGGTTCCGGAAAATCCATTACCGCTATGTCGATCCTGGGGCTAATCCCCAAACCGCCGGGTAAAATCGAGGGCGGGGAGATCTGGTTCAATGGCGAAAACCTGCTCACCAAATCGGAAAAAGAGCTCAGGGCCATTCGGGGTAATGATATTGCTTTCATTTTCCAGGACCCGATGACCAGCCTTAATCCCCTCTTGACTGTGGGGGAACAGATTGCAGAAGCTATTCGTTTACATCAAGGGCTGGGTCGCAAGGAGGCCTGGGCGAAAGCAGTGAAGATGCTGGAACTGGTGGGTATCCCGGAAGCGGAACGCCGGGCTCAGAGTTATCCTCACCAGTTCAGTGGCGGGATGCGGCAGCGGGCCATGATCGCCATGGCGCTTAGCTGTAATCCGAAACTGTTAATTGCTGATGAACCTACTACGGCCCTGGATGTAACCATCCAGGCCCAGATTCTGGACTTGATGCAAAAACTGAAAGAGGACTTCCATACCTCTATCCTGCTTATCACCCATGACCTGGGGGTAGTGGCGGAGATGTGTGATGATGTCCTGGTGATGTATGCCGGGCGCCCGGTGGAATATGCCCCTGCTGAGGTTCTGTTTGCTGAACCGAGACATCCCTATACCTGGGGCTTGCTGGGTTCTTTGCCAGACCTGGAGGCCGAGGAGAAAAAGCCGCTGGAGCCCATTGAAGGCGGACCGCCGGATTTGCGCAATCTGCCAGAAGGATGCGCTTTTGCTCCTCGTTGTAAGCACAAAAGCTCCCTCTGTGAGAAGAAAAGGCCGCAGTACAGGGAACTGGCACCGGGCCACCTGGTAGCCTGTCATCTCTATGCCGAGGAAAAAACGGAGGTTTAAGCCATGACCCAGCCATTACTGGAAGTAATCGATTTGCAAAAACATTTTCCCATTACTAAAGGTTTTATCCGGCAGAAACAGGTGGGGGCGGTGAAGGCGGTAGATGGTGTTTCCTTCAGTGTGGCCAGAGGGGAAACCCTGGGTTTAGTAGGGGAATCGGGTTGTGGCAAATCCACTACCGGGCGTTGTGTTTTGCGGTTATTAGAGCCCACAGGCGGGAAAGTGTTGTTTGAGGGTCAGGACCTGCTGGGACTGAGCCGGGAAGAAATGCGGCAAAAACGCCGGGAAATGCAGCTGATCTTCCAGGATCCATATGCAAGCTTGAACCCGCGCCTGACGGTAGGGGAGATTATCGCTGAGCCCCTGCTGGTTCACGGGCTGGCCGATCGTAGAGAGGCGGCCCGGGAAGTCAAGAGGCTGCTGGATGTCGTGGGATTGCCCCATTACCATGCCGAGCGTTTCCCCCATGAGTTTTCCGGCGGGCAGAGACAGCGTATCGGTATCGCCCGGGCCCTGGCTGTTAAGCCCAAACTGGTTGTTTGCGATGAGCCGGTATCAGCCCTGGATGTATCCGTGCAGGCTCAAGTAGTTAACCTGCTGGAACAATTGCAAAAAGAGTTTGGCCTGACCTATATCTTCATTGCCCATGACCTGAGTGTGGTAAAACACATCAGTCACCGGGTGGCAGTAATGTATCTGGGCCGGATTGTGGAAATAGCTTCAGCCGGGGAGCTATACCGCAATCCAATGCATCCTTACACCCGGGCCCTGCTTTCCGCCATTCCCTTACCTAAACCGGGCCGCAAGGCGGAACGCATTATCCTGCAAGGGGACGTGCCCAGTCCGGTCAACCCGCCAGCGGGGTGCAATTTCCATACCCGTTGCCCGCTGGCCAGAAAGAGCTGCCGGCAGGAGGTACCACGTTTGCAGGAAGTGGGACAGGGACATCAGGTTGCCTGTCCGGTAGTAGTGGGCAGTCATTGAGGTCAGGCAAATATCAATATGAGGAGGTTGAGAGTTGTGAAAATGCGGAAACTGTGGTCCCTGGCCCTGGCTGGTGTGCTGGCTTTAAGTACTCTGCTCAGCGGCTGCGGTGGCGGCAAAAGCGCCGACAACGGCGGCAAACCGGCAGGGGAAGAGAAGAAAGAAAAAACCTTCATCTTCGCCAAGTCCGGTGACCCCGTCGGTCTGGACCCCATCAATGTTACCGATGGTGAATCCATCTATGTTACCCAGCAAATTTTTGACACTCTGGTAGAATACAAGCAGGATAGCACTGAGATCCAACCGGCACTGGCCGAGTCCTGGGAAGCTTCCAAGGATGGGCTGGAATGGACTTTCAAACTGCGTCAGGGAGTTAAGTTCCATGATGGTACGCCCTTCAATGCCGAAGCTGTCAAATTCAATTTCGATCGCTGGCGCGACAAGAACAATCCCTATCACCAGGGAGATTTCGAATACTATGCCGCTATGTTTGGCGGTTTCCCCGGCATCATCAAGGAAGTTAAAGCTGTAGATGAGTATACCGTCAAGTTCATTCTGGAAAAACCCAATGCTCCTTTCCTGGCCAACCTGGCTATGGCTGCTTTCGGTATTTCCAGCCCGGATGCCATCAAGAAATACGGTCAGGACTACTTCAAAAACCCGGTGGGCACCGGTCCCTTTAAGTTCGTGGAATGGAAAAAGGATGACAAAGTAGTCCTGGTTAAGAATGAAGAATACTGGGGCGAAAAAGCTAAAGTTGACAAGGTTATCTTTCGCACCATCCCTGATAACAGTGCCCGGCTGATGGAACTGAAAGCTGGCACTATTGATGCTATGATCGGGGTGAACCCCGATGATGTAGAAGGAATCAAGAATGATCCCAATCTGCAGTTATTGCTGCGTCCTTCTATGAACGTAGGCTATCTGGCCATGAACACCGAGAAAAAGCCTTTTGATAACGTAAAAGTACGCCAGGCTATTAACCATGCCATCAACAAGCAGGCTTTGATCGATGCCTTCTATGCTGGTCTGGCCAAGCCGGCCAAGAACCCCTTGCCGCCTTCTCTCTGGGGTTACAATGATGAAGTGAAGGACTATGAGTATGATCCGGCTAAGGCCAAAGCTCTGCTGGCTGAAGCAGGTTTCCCCAATGGCTTCAAGACCAGGCTCTGGGCCATGCCGGTCGCCCGGCCCTATATGCCGCAGCCCAAGCAAATTGCTGAAGCCATTCAGAAGGATCTGGCGGCTGTGGGCATTCAGGCTGAAATCGTAACCTTTGACTGGGGTACTTATCTCCAGAAAGGGGAAAACGGGGAACACGAACTCTATCTCCTGGGCTGGACCGGGGATAATGGTGACCCCGACAACTTCCTCTATGTTCTGCTGGACAAGGACAACACTACCAAAGGTTCTGCTTCAAATGTTGCTTTCTACAAGAATGACAAGGTTCATGACCTGCTGATTAAAGCCCAGCAGGAATCCGACCAGAACAAGCGGGCTGAGCTGTACAAGCAGGCTCAGGTGCTGATTAAAGCGGATGCTCCCTGGGTACCGCTGGTTCATTCCACCCCGCCGGTTGCGGCCAGGAAAAATATCAAGGGCTGGGTACCTCATCCCACTGGTAGTGAATGCTTTAACACCATTGACAAAGAGTAAGCTGGTAAAGACAGAGGAGAGGCCGGTTGCGGCCGGCCTCTTGCTCTCTCTTTCAGGGAGGAAAATTCATGGCACAATATATTGTTCGTCGCTTGCTCCAGATTATTCCCGTCTTTTTTGGTGTAACCCTGCTGGCTTTTTCCTTAATCCATTTTATTCCCGGGGACCCGGCCCAGATCATGCTGGGCGAACGGGCTACACCCGAGGCGCTAAAAGAACTGCGAGAACAATTGGGTTTAAATGACCCTTTATATATTCAATACGGCCGTTTTTTAAGCCACATTCTGACTGGAGATCTGGGCCGTTCCATAGTTACCAATGAACAGGTAAGCAAGGAACTGGCTACTTTTTTCCCGGCCACCCTGGAACTGACTCTGGCGGCCATGCTGGTGGCGGTGATCGTCGGTCTGACTGCGGGTATAATTGCGGCAGTGAAACAATACTCTTTTTTTGATAATATCTCCATGGTAGGAGCTTTGTTCGGGGTTTCTATGCCCATCTTCTGGTTAGGTCTGATGCTGATCTACCTCTTTGCCCAGACTTTAGGCTGGTTCCCTCCTTCCGGACGCCTGAGCACTGAATATACTGTTCCAGTGATTACCGGCTTAATTACTGTGGACGCCTTGTTCAGCGGGGATATGGCTGCTTTTAGGGATGCCCTCTGGCACCTGGCCTTGCCGGCGCTGGCTCTGGGCACTATCCCCATGGCTATCATTGCCCGCATGACCCGCTCCAGCATGCTGGAAGTGTTGCGGCAGGATTATATTCGCACCGCCCGGGCCAAAGGGCTGGCGGAGTGGCTGATTGTGCTCAAGCACGCCCTGCGCAATGCCTTCCTGCCCGTTTTAACGGTAATCGGCTTGCAGTTTGGTTCCTTGCTGGGTGGAGCTGTAATGACGGAAACCATCTTCTCCTGGCCGGGAATTGGCCGCTATATCTATGCTGCCATAATGGCCAGGGATTTTCCGGTGGTGCAGAGCAGTATTGTTTTTATAGCCATGCTGTTTGTGTTAATCAATCTTCTGGTCGACCTGCTTTATACCTATATTGATCCCCGCATTCGTTACAGTTAAGGAGGAGCGCCATGAGCCAGAACAAAGGAGGACTATGGGCTGACGCCTGGCGTCGGCTAAAGCGGAATAAAGTTGCCCTGCTGGGTGCGCTGATTGTGGCTATCTTGCTGTTTACTGCTCTGGCTGCCCCGCTCATCGCTCCTTATGACCCCGTTCATGATGGGAGTTTGAAGGAGCGCTTGCAACCACCCAGCGCCAAGCACTGGCTGGGAACGGACAAGCTGGGCCGGGATATTTTTAGCAGGATTGTTTATGGTGCCCGCATCTCTGTTGAAGTGGGGGTTATTTCTGTAGGCATTGCTTTGATAGTAGGCACCCTGATGGGGGCGCTGGGCGGCTATTATGGCGGCTGGCTGGATTCCATCCTGATGCGTATTGTTGATATAATGCTGGCATTTCCCAGTGTCCTGCTGGCAATCGCTATCATGGCAGTGCTGGGGCCCAGTCTGGAAAATGCCATGGTGGCCATCGGACTGGTGAATGTGCCAACCTTTGCCCGGGTGGTACGGTCTACTGTTCTGGCGGTGAAAGCCACTGAATATATCGAGGCGGCCAAAGCTATCGGGGCCAGGGATGCTCGCATTATTTTCCGCCATATTTTGCCCAACTGCATTGCGCCCATTATTGTAACAGCTACCCTGGGCATCGGTACAGCTATTCTGGATGCCGCCGGCCTCAGCTTTCTGGGCCTGGGGGCTCAGCCACCTACACCGGAATGGGGGGCGATGCTGGCCGATACCCGGGATCTCTTGCTTAAAGCGCCCTGGGTGGCCATATTCCCCGGGATTGCCATTATGCTGAATGTACTGGGCTTTAATCTGCTGGGAGACGGTTTGCGGGACGCCCTGGATCCCAGGTTGAAACAGTAAAACGCATTGCCCGGTGGAGGTTAAATAACAAAGCCGCAGGCTTTGCCTGCGGCTTGGATTTTTACTGGGTAATGGAGGCATTAACAGTTGTAGTAGCCTGAGCAGTTTGATTCAAAGCTGAGGTAGCGGCAGCCAGTTCAGCTTCCAACTTTTTGATTTTAGCTTGTAATTCAGCGATTTTACGTTTGGCTTTTTCCGCTTTGGCTTTGGCTTTCAGTTCCTGTTTCAGTTTCTTTTCCTGGGCTTTTAATTGAGCCAGTTCCCGCTTGTCTTTTTTCTGTTCTTTCTTAATTTCATTTTCCCGTTTGACAATTTCCTTTTTCAGCATCCTGGCCAGCTCATTGATCCGGTGAATGCGTTTCACATAGGTCTTACTGTCTTTAGTTTTCTTGAAATCAGCCACTGCATCTTTTTTCAGACTATTGATAGCCTGGGCCAGAACCCGGATATCTTTTTTGCTGGTGATCAGCTTGTTCAGCTCAGCCTTGAGTGCTGTATCGGTCGGATTGTCCAGCAGCTTAACCAGCACCGCTTTTACCTGCAGAACCTGCTGCTCAAAAGGATTGACCTGGGTAGTAGTAGTGGTATTGCCATAGGTGTCGGAAGTAACAGTGGTCTGGGTTGTAGCATCAGTGGTAGTGGTGGTTTCCCCTTCAGCAAAAACAGCGGAAACAGGACCAAGAGCCAGGATTGCGGCAACAAAAGTGGCCAGGAATTTGTGTTTGATAGTCATAAGACATACCTCCTTTTAATGCTCAAAATTTTACCTCCTGCCAGAGCAGGAGGTAAATCGCCTCGCACTCGGGCAGCTGGCTGGCCTGGCAACGGAGTTGCGGTAGCCCCTTTAGCTTTGCGTCACCACCTTTCGATGGTTTTGCCTTTTTCCTTTTCGCTATATTATACGAACAGGCAATCATTTTTGGGGGGACCTAAGAAGTTTTTCTAAAAAATTTTTTTCGACAACAAAACAGGAAATCCTGCTCCAATGAGGAAAATAAGTAGCAGAGGAGGTTGAGAATATGGTAGAGATCGGCTTCAAGGCCCCTGATTTTACCCTGCCCGCTACCGGGGGACAGGAAATCACTTTATCCCAATTAGCTGGCAAAAAGGTTGTTCTTTATTTTTATCCTAAAGATAATACTCCTGGTTGAACCAATGAAGCGGTCGATTTTAATGACCGGATGGAGCAGTTTGCTGCCATCAATACCGTTATTCTCGGAGTAAGCCGGGATTCCATAGCCAGTCATGAGAAATTTGCGGCCAAACTGGGTCTGAAGTTTCCTCTGCTCAGTGATAGTAACGGGGAAGTATGTCAGTTGTATGAGGTATTAAAAGAAAAGAATATGTATGGCAAGAAAAGCATGGGGATTGAAAGATCCACTTTCCTGATCGATGCCGATGGTGTTATCCGACAGATCTGGCGCAAAGTCAAGGTAGCCGGCCATGCCGAAGCTGTCCTGGCTGCAGCCAGGGAGCTATCAGAGCAATAATTCCAGGGCTAGATAGACCCCGGCTCCGATCAGGCTGGTAGCTGGCAAAGTGAGAAACCAGGCGGTAATAATCTGTCGGGCCACCCCCCATTTTACCCCGCGAAAGTTTTTGGCTGTGCCCACTCCCATGAGTGCGGAAGCGACTACATGAGTAGTGCTGACGGGTAGGCCAAAGCGGGAAGCCAGCAATATTACCAGGGAAGAGCTAATATCCGAGGCAAAACCATTTATGGGTTCAATTTTAAAAATCCGCCCGCCCATGGTGCGAATTATTTTTTTCCCCCCTGTAGCGGTACCCAGGGCCAGGGCACTGGCGCAGGCAACTACTACCCAGAAGGGAACATGAAAAGTATCAATCATACCGGCGCTGACGAGAGCCATAGTGATCAGGCCCATGGACTTCTGGGCATCATTGGAGCCATGGGAATAGGCAGTCAGCGCTGCTGAAAGGATCTGTAAGCGACGAAAAACATTATTGGTCTGATGGGGATGAGAAAAGCGGAAGAGCCAGAAAAAACCCACCATTACCAGATAGCCCACCACCAGACCCAGAATAGGGGATAAGATCAGGGACAGGATGATTTTACTCAGGCCTGTCCACTTGATGAGCGCAAAACCGTGCTGGGCAGCGGCAGCTCCTACCAGGCCGCCGATGAGGGCATGGGAAGAACTGCTGGGAATGCCATAGTACCAGGTAAACAGGTTCCAGAAAATAGCAGCTGAGAGGGCGCCGATTAAAACCGTCTGGGTTATGGCTGCTGGGTCCACAATTCCTTTTCCGATGGTAGCTGCCACAGCGGTATGGGTTACCGCTCCTAGAAAATCAAAAGCGGCAGCCAGGAGAATTGCCTGCCGGGGGCTGAGGGCCCGGGTGGCAATGGAAGTGGCAACAGCATTGGCGGTATCATGGAAGCCATTTAAGTAGTCAAACAACAAAGCAAGGATAACAACGATAATGACCAAAGCGGTGAGACTAAGCATATTTTAGCACTACTCCCTCTAATAAATCTGCCATATCATCACAGAAGTCCAGCATTTCTTCCATATATTCATACAGGTCTTTCCACTTGATGATTTCCAACGGACTGCAATCCAGGGCAAAAAGCTGGGCCAGGCCGGTGCGGTAGATATTATCTCCCTGGCTTTCCAGCTCATTGATAGTCTGACAGAGCTTCTGGATTGCTTCCGGCCGGGAAGTCAGTTCCGGCAAGAGCTTTATGGCTTTGGCTAGAGCCAGACTGGCTTCAAAGGCAACCCCGGCCAGCTCCTGACCGGTCCGGGTAGTCTGTTCCACTTTATAGAGTCCCAGTTTTACGCAGGTGCCATGCAGGTAATCGACCACGTGCTCTAACCCCTGGGTGAGCCGGAAAAGCTCATCCCGGTCGATGGGAGTAATAAAAGTACGATTGATTTCTTTCTTTAATTCTTTGGCAATCTGATCGCTTTTTTCTTCAACTTGATCCAGCTGCCGCATTAGCTGCTCAGAGTGTTGCTGTTCTTGCATGATGGCGCGAAAATGACGGGCAGCTTCTTCCAGGCACTGGGCCAGCTCACCTAACAAGCGGTAGAAAATATCATTTTTTGGTTTTATACTAAACATCTCGGGGCCTCCTTTAACTGTACTAATAAAGATTGTAACTGTCCCCATCTGCTGCGTCAACAAGACTCGACAAAATAACAGTTGCTTACCCGGGGGCAGTATGCTATACTAATTGGTAGCGAATGCAAGAGAAAGTAGGTGCAAAAACATGCGGGAGAAACTGGCCAGTCTTGGAGCAGTTATCACCGGCTTTCTGGCCTGTATCGCCTGACTGGGTCCGGCAGTTTTTGCCGCCCTCGGTCTGGGGGGATTGGGCTTTGCCGCTGTTGGTTCGGTATCGAAATATAGCAATATATTTTACGGTATTACCATAGTTCTGCTGGGCTTTGCCCACTGGATGGGAACCAAAAATCACAAAAAAAGCAATCAGGTTATACTCTGGACATCTACTGTTCTGGTGCTGGCGATGTTTATCTACACCAAACGGGGCTGGTTCCTGGGATGGTTTAACTAAAGGGGGAGAAGGAAGTGAAAAAATGGTTGTTAATCACTCTGCTGAGTGGTCTTCTGATCGTTACCGGCTGTGCTAAACAGGAAACTACCCAATCCGGGGGAGAAACAGCAACCCAGCAGCAGGCCCAGGCTACTTATCAGGACATCAGTGGTGAAGAATTGCAGGCCATGCTGGCTAAAGGCGAAAAGGTAACGGTTATCGATGTGCGGGAACCCTTTGAGTATGAAGCCGGGCATATTAAAGAGGCTCGCCTCATTCCCATGGGGGAAATCCCTGGTAAACTGGGGGAACTGGATAAAAACCAGACTATCGTAGTGATTTGCGCTTCTGGCAGCCGCAGTGCCCAGGTGGCCCAGTATCTAGTGGAACAGGGCTTCACCCGGGTCAAAAACCTGGCAGGAGGCATGATGGCCTGGCCGGGAGAAGTGGTGAAATAACAGGATTAGGTAATTTCTTAAAACCTCTGCTTGTGTTACAATGATACACAGGTGGAGGTTTTTGCATTTGGAGGTTTATTTATGTGGGAGGACTTGCTGGAACTCAATCAGGAGCTGCTCAGGCGTATGCAAAAGACACCTGACCGGGCCGCAGGCCGCCAGCTGCTGGCTGATAGCTTTGGTGAATTCAAACCCATTCCAGTTTTCCAGGACAAACCCTGGCAGGGCTGGCAGGTAGTAGGGATAGATGGCTCCCAGCAAACTATTGGGGCCAACTATCCTTACCAGCTGGCTTTATTACAGGCTCTGGCTCTGGCCAGCCAGGGCGGGGAACAACTGAAACAGCGGGTAATAACCCCCCTCCTGGCTGAGGGGGAAGAAGAAGTCAGGCAGCTGGTAAGGGAAAAAGGTTTGAGCCAGGAACTGGCATTTAGTCGCCTGCGGGACCGGCATCTGGCCCAACTGGAGCTGGAAACCTTGCTGGAACTCATCTTTCGACAAAAACCCCAAGCCATCATGCTGGATGGCGGTTTTTTACGGCTGGAGCAAGCCTGGGCAGAAGGCTGGCAGCAGCTCTATTCCTTTTGTCTGGAGGAGAATATTTTACTGATAGGTGTAATCGAGGAAGTAGGGACCAATGCCATTGCCCAGGAACTGGGGGAAAAGGCCCCCCCTCTCTGGCAAAGGGCTTATGACCGGGAGATTCTCTATGACTTGCTGCAGGAAGGAGAACTGCTGTTGCCCTATCGTCCCTTGGCTGTAAAAGACCGCTATTATACGGTTTTTTTGCGCCCGGGTACCTATCCGCAGGCCATTGCCCTGGATTTGCTGGCTGAACAGAAAAATAAGGCCCAGCTGGCAGCGGCTCTCGTAATTTCCCTTTGTCCTGCTGGTGGCCGGGGCATTCCCTGGTTGCTGGATCTAATCGATCAAAAGGTGAAATTAACCCGACAACAAACTGATGCTTTGCTGGACTATGTCCTGGATTTACAGGTTCGGGAAAAATTTTTGCGCTCCATGCGGGAGAGGAGGTAAAAGGGTGCAGGTAATCGGAACAACTACCCCTCAGGAGGTCTGGGTACTGGATCAGACCCGACCTTTTCGCACCAATGAGCTGTTGATTATTGAGGACCCACAGCTGGGTCTGTTAACCGGTGAGGTGGTGGAGTGCCAGTCCCACCATCCCCTCTTATCGGGAAGCAAAGGAGAAGGGGCGGTGCTGGATCGGCAGCTGTTGTCCAATCTATTGACCATTGGGCTGGACCCACGCCGGGAAGTAGTGCATCTGGCCCGGGTACGGCTGCTTACCGAGGCTCGCTGGCCGGTGGCTTTTGCTGCACCAGTACGCTTGCCCCGATTTGAGGAAGTTGCACCCCTGTTGTTAAAAACCGGCCCGGATACGGGGCTGACCCTGGGGGTAATCGCTGGAACGGAGGAACTGGGACAGGAGCTGCCAGCGGGTTTGCGAGAGATAGCGCCCCTGTGGAATGGCGAGGGTTTACAGGCTCAGGAAGGGGTGCCCTTTATTTTCAATTACCAGGCCATGAACCAGTATCCCCATTTAGGGATTTTCGGGGGCTCTGGTTCGGGTAAGTCCTTTGGTACCCGGGTGGTGCTGGAAGAGCTGATGCAGCAGGGGATTCCCACCATCGTGCTAGACCCGCACTGGGAAATGAGTTTTGAACAACAGGTAGCAGGCTGGCCACCAGGATTACAGCGGGAATGGACTCGTCGTGCTGTACTCTTTGCCATCGGCCAGGAAGTAGGGGTTAATTTCAGTGAATTGAATGGGGCTGAAGTAGCCAATCTGCTGGCAGCCGCCGGAGGCAGTTTAAGTGAGGCTATGGAAAATGCCGTCATCACTTTGCACCAGAGGCGGGATAGCCTTCAGACCTTTAAAACCCGCCTGGAAGAACTGCGCTGGGCCCTGGAGAATGAGAGCAAACTCAGGAAAAGCCCTGATCTCTTTACCCCGGAGAAAGTGCGCCAGGCTCAGGAGCTGCTGGAGGAATACAAGGACCGAATCAGCGGGCCGGGCACTCTGGCCGGTATTCAATGGCGGCTCAACCGTCTGGAACAGACCGGTATCTTTCACCGGGATATCCGTCCGGTAGAGGAGGAGCTTATCAAACGCAAACTGGTAATAATCCGCGGCACCGTTACTACCCTGAACATTTTTGCAGCTTATGTGCTGAAAAAATTCTATGATAAACGGCGGCAATACAGGGATTCCCTGCAACGGGGAGAGCGGTCGGGAGAGCCTTTCCCGCCTTTTGTTATCGTGGCTGATGAGGCTCATAATTTTGCCCCGGTTTCACCGGTGATTCCTGCCCCGGCTCGCTCCATTCTCAAGGAAATCGCCCAGGAGGGACGGAAATACGGAGTGTTTCTGATTCTGGCTACCCAGCGGCCGGCGTTGCTGGATGAAACCATTAATGCCCAGCTCAATACCAAATTCATATTCCGGACTACCCGCTCCCAGGATATTGACCTGATTCAGCGGGAATCAGACCTATCCCGGGAAGAAACCCGCCGGTTACCCTATTTACCGTCCGGGACCTGTTTTGTCTCATCGGCAATTTACGGGCGCTCCCTGCTGGTGCGCATTCGGGCAGCCAAAACTTGCAGTCCCCATAGCCATAACCCATTTACTGAGCTCAGCCGGGACTTTGCCAGTGAGGAAGATAAAATGAGTGAGATTTTACTGGGACTTTTACCACTAAATGAAGCCAGCCTGTTGTCCTATTTGCCGGAAATCGGGCAAAGGCTGGGCAGAGCAGTCACAATCGAGGAAGTGAAGGCGGCTCTGGCCGATCTGGCCTGTCAGGGACGTTGTCGGGAAATCTCAACACCTTTTGGCAAAAAATATGAGGTGATGCCATGAAACTGCTGTTTTTAACCGATACCCATATCCGGGGTACCAGTCCCGTTAACCGCCTGGATAATTTTCCTCAGACCCTTTTGGCCAAGTTAAAGGAAGTGGTGGAACTGGCCCATGACCTGGGAGTCAGTGCGGTCCTCCATGGTGGGGACCTCTTTGACCTGCCCAGTCCGGCCTTAGGGGTAGCCGGTGAATTCCTGGCGGTATTCCAGCAATTAAGGGTCCCGTTCTATGGCATTGCCGGCAATCACGATCTTTTCGGTCACAACCTGGCCACCCTGGATCGAACCATGCTGGGCCTGGCGGCCCGGCTGGGGCTGGTGCGACTGCTGGCCCCTGGTGAACGGGTCTATTTGCAGGATAAGGGGATCCGTTTACAGCTGACCGGTACCGGCTATCACGTGGACCTGGACCGGCGGGATCCCCGGCTGGACTATTGTGTCACTAAAGAAGAATGCGATGTGGCTGTGCACCTGGTCCATGGTATGTTGCTGGAGAAGCGCTGGATTGAAGGGATGGCCCATACCCTGGTGGACCAGATCACCAGCACAGAAGCGGATTTCACCCTCTGTGGCCATAATCATCTGGGAATAAAGGATATGCAAGCGGAGGGCAAATGGTTCCTCAATCCCGGCTCTCTGGTCCGTCTCAGCAATCACCCCCGGGAAATGGAGCGGCAGCCTCAGGTGCTTTTGCTGGATTTCAGTGGTGGTGCTCCCACTTACCGCAAAATTCCCCTGCAGACTGCCCGACCCGGTAGCGAGGTGCTGGACCGCAGCAAAGCAGAGGCCCAAGCGGTACGGGAAGCCAAACTGGCCGCTTTTGTCAGCGAAGTGCGGCAGGCAGGCCAGGTCAAGGCCTATGGCTTGCAGGAAATTGTTGAGGAAATCGCCCGCCGGGATGGCATACCGGAAAGAGTACGCCATTTGGCCCTGGCTAAACTGGCGGAGGCACAAGAGCGATTGGGGGCGGTGGAATGAGATATTTACGGGAAGTGATGATCGAAAATTTTCAGTCCCACCAGTATACCCGTCTGGAGCTCAGCCCGGAACTGAATGTTATCGTTGGGCCTTCTGACCAGGGAAAATCTGCTATTATGCGGGCTATCCGCTGGGTATTGTTTAATGAGCCCAGGGGCACTGATTTTATCCGGGTCGGGACCCAGGAGGCCAGAGTAACCTTAATCTGGTCAGATGGCAGCCGGGTCACCCGGGAACGTAGCCTGAGACGCAACCGCTATATTATCGAAAAAACAGGAGAAGAGCCGGTGATTCTGGAAGGCTTCGGGCAGGAGGTTCCGGTTGAAGTGCGGCAATTGTCCGGGGTTGAGCCCCTGCAAATAGATGAAAATACCTGCCTGTATTTGCATCTGGGCCAGCAATTGGAAGGCCCCTTCCTGCTGGAAGGCAGTGGCATAGGGCAGTTGCGGGCCAAAGCCATTGGCCGGCTCTCCGGAGTACATTTGCTGGATGCGGCTCAGCGCAGTCTGGTTTCAGATGTCAACCGCCTGCAGCAAACGGAACGGCGTCTGGGGGAGGAAAAAGAGCGGCTGGAAGAGCAATTACAGAGTTACTCCCATTTACCGGACCTGCTGGCCCGGTTGCAGGAGACTCAGACTCAGGCTTCCCGTTTGGATGAAATGGAAAAAGACAGAACCTATCTGGAACAATTAATAACAGAATGGCAGGATGTAGAACAGCGCCTGGCTACCGGGCGTACCTATATTGAGCAGATTAGCGCCGGGATAGATGCTAAGCCTCTGCTGGTAGAAGCAGAAAAGAAGGCGGAGGAATACCAGCGAGTAAGTCTCTTGCAACGGGAATGGGAAAGATTGCGGCAGGAACTGGCCGGACAGGAAAAGATCCTGCAGTCAACAGCTAAAACCGGTCAGCTCTTATCCCTCTGGGATCAGGGAATTAACTTGCAAAGTCAGTACCAGGAATTGCATCGGGTCTGGGAGGAATGGCAACGCCTGCAGGGAGCTCTGGGCCGCCTGGAAGGGGAATTGCGTCCCCTCAGCCAGGTAGAGGAGGCCCGGGCTCTATGGTCAGAGTTGCAACAAAAACAGGAGCGGGCCCGATTGCTGGAGGAATTACTCACCCACTGGCAGGAGCTGGTTCGACAGGAACAAACCCTGCTGACTGAGCTGAAACAGCAACAGGAAAAAATACAGAGTCTGGTGGGAGAATATGTTGCGAATCTAAAGAAACTGGGCAGCTGCCCCACCTGTTTACAGCCCTTGCCAGAGGCAGTTATGGAAAGCATTGCCGCTGAACTGAGTCGGGAGAAGGAGGTTATTTAAATGGAGGATTTAAAGAAACTAAAGGAAGCCATTGATAAATGTCAGAGTTTACGACAAATGGCTCTGGGGCGCAAAGCCGAGCTGGAAAAAAGACAGGAAGAGCTAAAAACCCGCTTTGCGGAACTGGGTTTAACTCCCGAAGCAGCTCCGGCACGCTTAGCGGAACTGCAGGAGGAAATTGCGGCTTTGACCCGGGAAATTGAAAGCAAAATCCCCTGGGAGCTGTTGAAAGGGCGGGGTTAAAATGTCCGACTGGCGGCAAGGATTAAAGGAGTGGGAGAGCTATTGCCAGAGCCGGCAGGCGGAATACAGGATGCTGGAGCGCCAGCTTCAGGAAGTTAAAGAAGAACTGGCTCAAACGGTGGTGGCTCTGGATGATGCCACGCAAGCCCGCCTTTTGCTGCAGGAGGTGGCGGAATTTGCCCGGGAACAGGCCCGCCAGCAGATTGAATCCCTGGTGACCAATGCCCTGCAATTTATTTTCGGGGGGGATACCCAGTTCCGGGTGGAGATCGAGGAAAAACACAAGCAGCCCAGCGCTGAATTTTACCTGACCTCTACCTATGAAGGGGGTTATCGGGTGGAAACCCGGCCCCAGGAGGCGCGGGGTGGAGGAGTGGTGGATGTAGTTTCTCTGGCCTTGCGCGTCGCTTTACTGGAAGCCTGTGGGCTGGAGGGTCCATTGCTTTTAGATGAACCGGGCAAACATGTTTCGGAAGAATATAGCCTGCAGGTAGCTACTTTTTTAAAACAATTGAGCCAGAGCTTTGGGCGTCAGGTAATCCTGGTCACCCATAATCAGCATCTGGCTCAAAGTGGAGACAAAGCTTTTCTGGTGGAACTGCAACAGGGGGTTTCCCGGGTAAGAGAATTATAGTCCGTTTCAGATTTCCGGACGATGGGCCTGGGCTTCAGCTTTTTCTATCCGCTGCTGTGCATTGCTGGCAGCGGTCTTTTCTTTAGCAGTTTTTTTCTTGTCCTTTTTCGCCATATTTTTCACCCTTTCCCGTTAGTTTGCTTTATCTTTCCCTGAATATGTCTTCTTATACAACAATTTGACGAAAGTTTTTGGTTGACTTGAGAACCTATGTTCTGCTATGCTGTTTTTGCGAACATATTTTCTGTTAGGGGGAAGGGCTATGGTGATGATGGAAGAGCTCAAAAAGGAAATGATGGTGTTGGGGGAAAAGCTGGTTGAAGTGGGAAAAAACCTGGAACAGCGTCTGGAACGGCTGGAATCCCGGTTCGACCTGGTGGAAGAGGGACTGGATGATGTTGAAGACTTTTTGCATTGTCTGGAAGAGCGCATAATGGAAATGGATGATCATACCATAGATTTACAGGAACAACTGGAACGCATTGAGAATAACTTCTGTAGCAAAATAGCTGAAATTCAGGACAGTATGGTGCAATTCGAGGAGAACTTTAGAGCGATGTTGTGTATTTGTGCTGATCAGGGACTAAAATTAGAAAAACTGGAGTACAAAGTCAAACTCAAGGATCTTACCCACCCAAAAAGCAGTTAACAGCTCTATTAGCTTAATGTTATAATATATGCAGGAGTGTGAGATAATTATGGAGGCGGCATTAAACCTTATTTTAGGTGAATTAAAACAGACTAATCTGTGGCTTGAAAAGATCCAGGAGCGCATGGATGTTATGGAAAAACGCATGGATAATCTGGAACAGCAAATTGAACAAAGACTGGACCGAATTGAACAAAGAGTGGATGCAATTGAGCAACGTCTGGACAAGCTGGAGACGAAAACTGATGCTATTATGATTCAGACTGCCGGTTTACTTGAGTTCAGAACTGAAACCGAACAGAAATGGAAGAAGCTAAGCCAGGCTTTAACATCCTGAATGACAAAAGGCGATGAAGTATGGTCTGCTTTCTATTTCATCGCCCTTTTTCTTATCCTTGTTTGTCTGGTTGGCAGCTATTAATAGCGGATCCCAGACTGGCCATTGTAAAGACTGTAATATACAGTTACACAGTCTCCGGCAGCATAAATAAAGGGTAGATTGGTGCGTTGCTGTTCATTGTGAGGATGGCTTGTTTTGGCCATAGATTAATGCCAGCAGTTTCTGCTATTTCGGAGTTGGGAGTAACACCGATAGCCAGTAAAACCAGATCAGCAGGTAAAGGGCCCTGGCGGTAATCACCGCGGTTACTCTCTCATTTCCTTCAAAACCAAGAACCTTTTGGCCAGTTCGGACCTCGACACCATGCTGGGTTAGTTCTTGTTCGATGATTTGTGCCAGCTCAGGATCCAGATTGGTGGTAATTTGTGGAGCCAGTTCGATGATAGTGGTTTTTAGTCCGAGCTGAATAAAGGCTTCTGCTACCTCTAAACCGACATAACCGATGCGGTGATCTTTAGCCGCTGCGCTCATGCCGGCGGCTACACCGCCTAAAATTACGCTACGTTTTTGCATTTTTACAGGTAAAGCTAATACAAACAGCTATCCTTTATCAGCAGGTAGCACGGGCCGCAGACATCACCGGGGTAGAAAAAGTTATTGACGCCTATTGTGGTGTGGGAACTATTTCTTTGCTAATGGTAAGACAGGCTGCTGAGGTGCGAGAAGTGGAAATGGTGGCGGAAGCCATTAATGCGGCCCGGGTTAATGCCAGAATCAATGGTTTACTAACACTAGGTTCAGGGCATGGCTAGCAGCGAAGGTTTTGCCTGAGTGGGAGAGGGAGGGGGCCAGGTGGATTTTTTGTTCCCTACCTTTACCTTACTATTTCTGGAAAACTAAGCGATAAACTCTGGGGGGTCTTTGTCACTTTCCGTAATTGCCTATGATAACGTTGGTTGTATATATAATTCTCTGGATCTCATAGGGATACTTGAAGCAAGCAGAATGGCTTAAATCCCTTCCACTATCTTAGCTATCTCTTCGAAAAACTTCCTAACCTGGATACAAAAGACGAGAACGTCTTGGATAAGCTGCTTCCTGGACCGATTCGATACATTTTGTCTGCCGAGTCACAAAATAAACATACCAGTCTTTCTTAATCTTCTTCCATTCCTGGGGAATTTACGTCGGAACGTTTCGCCGAAACCGAAGGCGTCGGAGCCCAATTCCTGTGCTTTGTTAATGGCAGCCATTACTTCATTACCGATAGCCGCGGCGTGCAAAGGTTCCAGTTCTTTAATTACTTCTGGTTTAGAGACATCAATGGGTCCTTTTACTTCAACAAGGTTACCTTCTTCCCGGATTTTTACCCAGACAAGCCTTGATGTAAAAAACAGGCGATGAAGTTATTGTTTACTTCATCGCCTCTCTCGCTTAATCAGCTTGATTAGCGGCGATTAAAAGGGGGTCCCAGACCGGGGCAAAAGGCGGGGCATAGGCTAAATCCAGCTGCCGGAATTCATCAACGGACATACCGGCACTGATAGCTGTAGCAATAACATCGATTCTTTTACCTGAGCCAGGGCCTCCGACAATTTGTCCCCCTATAAGACGCCTGTTTTCCTCTTGCCAGAGCAATTTAATGGTAATCGGGGTTGATTCCGGGTAGTAGGCAGCCCTTGTTCGCGATTTAATTACAGTTGTGTTAAAATTTAAGTTGAGCTGAGTAGCTTCGCGGGTGGAAAGACCGGTACGGGCTACTTCCAGGTTGAGGATTTTGGCAATGCCTGTCCCCAGTACACCGTCGAATTGCAGTTGTCCGCCAGCCGCGTTGGTGCCAGCTACCCGGCCCTGTTTATTAGCGGTAGTACCTAATGGTATGTAAGCTGGTCCTTGATAGAGGCGATGATAAACAGTGGCACAGTCTCCGGCCGCAAAAATATAAGGTAAATTAGTACGCTGCTGGTTATCAGTGAGGATAGCCTGCTTAGGGCCAAGCTTAATTCCGGCCGTTTCGGCAATTTCTGAGTTAGGGGTCACGCCAATGGCTAGGAGGACCAAATCAGCGGGTAGAGGGCCCTGGTCGGTAATTACTCTGGTTACTCTTTCCTCTCCTTCGAAAGCTAGAACCTTATGGCCGGTTTTGACTTCAACACCATGTTGTAAAAGCTCTTGTTCGATTAGTTGAGCCAGGTCGGCATCCAGATTGGGAGCAACTTGGGGAGCCAGTTCAATGATGGTGGTTTTCAACCCCAGCTGAATAAAGGCTTCTGCTACCTCTAACCCGATATAGCCTCCCCCGACGATCACTGCATTCCTGGGCTGAAAGCGCCGAATATAATCTTTGATGCGCAGAGCATCAGGGATAGTTTTCAATGTAAAAATATTGGCTGCTTTAATGCCAGGGAGCGGGGGGATAATAGGACGGGCACCGGTAGCGATGACGAGAGCATCGAAGGATACTTTTTTTTCCAGGTTAGATTCATGATCGAGAACCTGTAAGGTTAGTTCCTGTGAGTTTATCGCCAGGCCCTTATGGTTCAAAAAAACCTGGATATTTTGCTGGGCAAAGAAGGGCGGGGTACGGGCGATCAGTTTTTCGTAAGAAGGGATAACCCCTGAGAGAAAGTAAGGGAGTCCACAGGCACCGTATGAAATAAATTCTTCGCTGGTGTACACTTCAATAATAGCATCAGAATCGGTACGCCGTGCTTTTGCCGCTGCGCTCATACCAGCGGCTACACCACCTAAAATGACGATCCGTTTTTTCATCATATCCCCTCCTTGGGAGATTTTACTTTTATTATAACAATTTTTTTATAAAAGCAGGTGAAAAAATTGACTGTTCTCGGATTAATTCCAGCGCGAGGAGGCTCTAAACGTTTACCCGGGAAAAATATAAAAAAGTTTGGCGATAAACCATTGATAGCCCATACTATTTGTGCCGGCCTGGCTTGTAAGGAAATTAGCCGGTTAATTGTTTCTACCGAAGATGAAAAAATAGCTGCTGTTGCGAGGGCCTGGGGGGCAGAGGTGCCATTTATCAGGCCGCCTCAGCTGGCAACAGATGAAGCCAGTTCTTTGGAAGTAGTTAAACATGCGCTTGAGTTCGTTGAGCAGGAACGTTTTTTTCCCGAGTACATAGTTTTATTGCAGCCAACCTCCCCTTTAAGGGAATCAGAGGATATCAGCCTGGCATTACAGGAAATGCGAAAAGGACAATGGGACCTGGTAATAAGCCTCTGTGCCTCAAATATCCATCCCTACTGGTACAAAACCATTGCTGTTACCGGGGAAGTAAAGCCTTTTTTTGATTACCAGGGCTCATTGCGCAGTCAGGATTTAGCCCCGGCTTTTCGTCCCAATGGAGCAATCTATATTTATCGCAGTGAATTTATCCGTCGAGGAAAAAGTCCGGTTCGGATAGGGGCATACATAATGGAGGATTGGAAGTCTATCGACATTGATACAGCCCTGGACTTTTTCCTGGCAGAAAAAATTTGGGAGCATAGAGGTATTTTTAAAGGCATGTCTAAGTCAGGAGGATAAAATGAAACTGATTATTACTGATATTAACCATCAAGGCGAAGGAGTAGGACGCCTGGCAGGCAAGGTTTATTTTGTACCAGGAGCCCTGCCAGGAGAGGAAGTAGAAATTGAAGTAACAGAAGAAAAAAAGAGCTGGGCCCGGGCTCGCATAATAAATCTTCATGTACCATCGGCTGAACGCTGCCAGCCCCATTGCCCTTACTTTGAACAGTGCGGGGGTTGTCAGTTGCAGCAACTGGCTTATTCAGCTCAGCTGGCAGTAAAAAGAGAACTGGTACAGAATACCCTGAAACGGATTGGTAAATTAGATCTGGGAAAAGTTGAGGTCAGGTCAGTACTGGGCATGGTAGAGCCCTGGCAGTATCGCAATAAGGTTGTCTGGCATGTAACTAAAGTAAATCGCAGGTTAAGGCTGGGTTTTTTCCAGCGCGGGGGCCAGCAAATAATTCCCATTGATTACTGTCTGCTATTACCACTCCGACTAAATCAGCTTAAGAATAAAATAGAGCATCTCCTGAATGAGATTAATATCCTGCCTTATGATTGGCGTAACCATACCGGGCAGCTGAGACATATTATTTTACGGCAAACAGTTACAGGGCAGGTTATGGTGGGCCTGGTAACTGTTCCTGAGGTTAGCTTGAAGCGAAGATTAATGGAACTGGCCTCCAAATTACTAGGGGAGGAGGGTGTCACTACTGTTGTTTGGAACATTAATCAGCAAAAAACGCGCGAGATATTAGGCAGAGAAAACCAAACACTGGCAGGACCTGGCTTTATTGAGGAAGAGATACTGGGTTTAAAATTTCAGGTTTCCCTGGCAGCTTTCCTGCAGGTAAACCCACGGCAGACAGAGGTCCTTTATCAGCAGGCAGCCGGGGCAGCAGCTCTCAGCGGAGGAGAAAAAGTTATTGATGCTTATTGCGGTGTGGGATCTATTGCTCTGCTAATGGCCCGGCAGGCTGCCGAGGTTCGCGGAGTAGAGGTAGTGGCTGAAGCCATTGCTGCCGCCCGGGTGAATGCGACCATTAACAGGATAACCAATGCCAGTTTTAGAGTGGGATTGGCAGAGAAGATTTTACCGGAATGGGAGCGGGAAGGTTACCGGGCCCAGGTGATTGTGGTGGACCCCCCACGAGCCGGGGTGGAGCTTCCTGCTCTACAAGCCATGGCGGGTATGAAACCGGAAAGAATTGTTTATGTAGCCTGTGATGTAGCTACCCTGGCCCGGGATTTGGCCCGATTACAGGAACTGGGTTATGAACCGAAGTGGGTCCAACCAGTGGATATGTTTCCTCATACGCAGCACATCGAGTGCGTAGTATCGCTCAAAAGGAAACACAGCCCATAAAGCCTTGCACAGCAAGGCTTTATGGGCTTTTAGGAGGATTGAGTATGTTCCCGCGGACGATGGGAGAAAACACCAATTGAAAATCTTTTGCGATTTGGGCGGGCATTATCAAAATCCGCCTGAGAGATGGGGAGGCTGAAGAGTATGGAGCGGCCTATTTTTCAAAAGCAGCCAAAGAAGTGACCAGTGTTGAATTCGCTTTGGTGAAGTAAGTGATCCGTAAAACTTCGTTGATTTGCTCATCTGTCACACCCATTTGTCTCAATACATTGGCAATAGCCTTAACCCCGTCATTAGCTCCGACAGCGGCGTCGACGGCCAGGGAAATCATCATCTTGGTTTTTGCGTCCAGGCTGCTTTCCCCGTACACCAGTTCCTGCAGGTCCTTCATCAGTTTATAAAATTTTTCGTCTCTCGCCCTGATGGCTTCAATAAACGGCAGTGCACTCATAATCTCCCCCCTTTCTATAGGCTGCCGCGGTTGGCCTGGATAATATTGTGGGCCATCTGTTGCATCAGCCTTTTAATTAACACCTTTTCTTCCGGGGACATGCCCTCCAGGAGAATTTCCTGCACCTCTTTCACAATAGCCTCCAGCTCTGGTCTTACAGCTTTCCCCTTCTTCGTAAGAAAAATCCTGAATGAACGTTTGTCCTGCTCATCCGGCCTTCTTTCCACATAACCGGCAGCTTCCAGCTTTTTAATAGCCCGGACAGTTGCTGCCTTATCCACCAGCAACCGGTCGCTTAAAGCCTGCTGGGACTGGCCGTCCTTAAAGTATAAAGAAAAAAGGTAGGCATACTGGCCGGCGCCGATGTGCAGGGGCTCCATTTTCCTGGCCATAAAGGAAATCATGTTGCGCCAGGTAAATGATACATACTTGCCTACGTTATCATTCAAATCAATCATGTACTTCACCCCGGTCCACTTTTGCATTATAGTCTTTTAATGCATAGAGGGAAAAATACGCCAGGGGCACGAAAAGAATGAGTGCGCTAAAAAAATACATGGTTCCGATGGAAGTCCGGTTAGCCAGCCAACCCAAAAAGATGGAACCTAAGCCGATACCCAGGTCCAACGCCGAGAAATAAGTCGAATTAGCCACGCCCCGGCGCTGGGGTTTGACCATGTTGATAACCATAGTCTGAATGCTGGGCCAGACCATCCCGTTGCCTGCCCCTATAATTACAGCGGCTGCCAGAAAACCGGTTAATTCCCTACTTAAGGAAAGAAGGATAAACCCGGCAGCCGTGCATAAGAAGCCGACAGTTATTACAGGAGCTGGTCCCCGGCGGTCCAATAGCTTCCCGGATGTAGGCCGGACCAGACTTAAAGCGGCGGCGTAGGCGAGAAAGAAGGTACCGCCGTTTTTGATGCCGATTTCCTTGCTGAAAAGAGTGATAAAGGATACTATCCCGCCGTATACCAGGGCCGAAAAAAACATCACCGTCGAAACCGGCAAAACCTTCTTTTCTATAAAGGCATCCCAGGATATAGAGCGTCTTGTCAAAGGCAGTTGGGGATACCTGATAAAATTAGCTATAATAAAAGCCAAAACCACTAGGCCCATAGCTGTAAAAAACAGCCTGCCGTATTGGTTTGTTTCCCCCATCAACTGCAGCCCGATAACCGGGCCTAAGGACATGGCCAGGGTCATGGTCAGCCCGAAGTAGCCGATCCCTTCGCCCCTACGCTGCGGTGGCAGGATATCAGCCGCGATGGTGCTCCCGCCGACGGTAGTCACCCCCCAGCAAAAACCGTGCAGCAGGCGTAGCAGGAGGAGAAAAACCAGATTGGTGGCAAAATAATAGCTTCCCATAAAGAGGGCGAATAATGCCAATGCCCAAAGGAAGACCTTCCTCCGGCCCACGGAGTCCAGGGCATATCCACCAAAAGGCCTTATCGCCACAGCAGACAAAGTATATACTCCAATGACAAAACCCACCTGACTTTCATTGGCTCCCATAACTTTCATCGCATATACAGGCATGGTGGGAAGTAGAAAATAAAAACCCGCAGCCATCAGGAAGTTTGCTATCCATAGCAGCGTAAAATCCTTTGACCAGACATTTTCATGGTGTTCTGCCATGTTCTCAGTCCCCTTTTGATTTTGGTTGACTCATCAACTAATTATACAATTGTATAATAATACATTTCAGATTAAATATCAACTCAATTTTCGCAGCTTATTGTGCTGTTGCGCTTATAATGGCTCTCGATAGAGCAGTTAGGCATCAGAAAAGAGGGTCTGTGTATGACAACAGAGGGATTCTTGTGCTATAGAATTTTTATTTGTTAATTTCCTCTATTTTTCGAACAACTCTCATAGTAGCATTTCCAACATATTTGTAAACAGTGGCTGATGTTACAAATTCAGCAGAGCAGGATTTTGGCATGTCTTTTTGCGTTTTGAGGGCTTCAGGTATAAATATTCTAAGTCCCTTCAACGTTGCTGTTATATTTTACGAAGAATATTGCTATAATAATAACAGCAAAAGGGAAAGGAGATTTATTATGCCTAACATTAAGCCGATTTCCGATTTAAGGAATTACAATGAAGTGTTGTGCAGCATAGAGGAGGGTTCACCGGTCTTTTTAACAAAAAATGGCCGTGGCCGCTATGTGGTTATGGATATGCAGGAATATGAAAAAATGCAGGCAAAATTAAAATTGCTTACTGAACTTGCTAAAGGTGAAAAGGCAGGGCAGGAAAATGGATGGCTAACCATTGATGAACTAGAAGCATCCCTGGGGGTAACGAATGGTTAATCTTAAAATCTCGCCCAAAGCGCAAAAGGATATGCTGGAGATAAAAGAATATATCTCCGAGGAATTAGGTAATCCTACAGCAGCAACGAATGTGCTGGCCAAAATCACCAAACGATTCAGAGATCTTATGGAATTCCCGTTGATTGGAGCGCCCTTGTCCTCTGTTATTAATTGAAACAAGCTATCGTTACCTTGTGTGTGGGCTATACAGCTTTTTACCGTTATGAAAATGATACTGTATATGTGGACAGAGTGCTATATGGCAGACGAGATTTTATGCGAATCCTTTTTGGGGATGTTGAAGAGGAAGAAGACAACTGATTATCAAATATAAGATTTTGATTGGTAAGAGCATCGCTTAGACGGTGCTTTTTTTATGTCTTTTTTCAGGAGGAAGATCATCCGGGATGAGAAAACCAAGCAGCTGGTTTACAGGCATACAGAAGGTATGAAAACCACTGAGTACAAGCCTGAACAAATATTCCATATTCCGGGTTTAGGCTTTGACGGGGTGAAAGGTTTATCTCCAATTGCTATGGCGAGAGAAGCCATCGGGCTTGCGCTGGCGACTGAAGAATTCGGCGCGAGGTTTTTTGGCAACGGGGCGCCCGGGAGGAATCCTTGAGCATCCAGGGGTGGTAAAGGACCCGGAGAAGCTGAGAAAATCCTGGGAGGAGGTATATAAAGGGCTTCAGAACTCCCACAAGACTGGTGGAGGAGATACGGGTAAAGTAGCTGGTGGAGGTGGTTTTTGTTTTGAAGGCGGGGGTTGAGGTTAGGGAGATACTATAATAACTCAAATTGCATGAAAAATAAAAATATGGTATAATTTAGGTAGTGATACTAACCAATATTATACCGAAGTTATAGCTGAAGAATTGATAAAAAAAGGATTTTGTCAATAACTTGTGAAAATGTCACCCCCCTGCTAAGAACCTAACCGGGCTTTGGCAATTGTAGTTATTACGTTCGGTTAAGTCAAGGGTAAAGTGAACGGGCTTCGCCCGCCCTTGACTTAACCTCACTTCATAACTTTTGGCAAATCAAGCCCGGTTAAGGTCTCCTTAAAATTAGATCCAGGCAAAGCTAAGCATACTTTCGGAGAAATATCTCTTCAAGCATTTTTAAAATATCCCTGTCACTGTCTTCGTAGGTAAGTCTTTTAACCAGATTGTGTCCATACTTAAAGTAATGCGTATCTGGAGGCATATAGGGCTTTCTCTCAGTAGCTTCAGTTTTTGGTTTTTGAGTCTTTTGCGGCTTAACATAGGGGAGAATTTCAAATACAGTGTTTTTGTATTGCACTTTTACGCCAAAAACCGGACTTATTAATACATCTATCTTCGTGCGTGGCGGAATAGGATTGGTTTCTTATAGATAACCTTAAAATGCCTGTTATAGAAAGAAAATACGCCCCCATTATCGATGGTTCTTTTTTGTTTAACACATAGTATATGGCCAATATCAATGTTTTGGTCAAGCACTCTATAAGCAGTTTCGGGCTCTAAAGCTTTCACCGCAAACTGACTGGGAGTTAAAGGAGATATTGAAATTATTATCCAGGAGATAATATTGACTCCGGCGCTTTTTGGTATTATGCGGCCGAAAATTCTGCTTCCGCCTTCCATTTTAAAGAGCTGTACTTGAAAGCTTCAACTCGCCTGGACTTGCTTCAAGGTTTATCGGAATCGTCGATGATAAAAATAATACTGAGAGAAGAATAAGGATGATAAAAATGGCAGAGTTTTTCCAGGGCAAAAAAAGAATGTTCTTAGTGACCGGGGTCCTTTGTCTGGTTGTACTTTGTGGATTATTATTAACAAATCCTCTGACAAAACAAGTTTCTGTTGAGATAGGGGACTATACAATGCAAATTCCTTCTGAATGGAAAATAACAGTTGGTGAAGCTGAACTGATCTTTGAGAAAAACAACATTCCTATTGGCGGAGTACAAATTGTAGGTTATGAACCCGACCAACCGCTCTTTTTGCCCAATCACTCAGAAACAAAGTGGCAAGAGAAAATTGAAGGATTATTCACAAAAGCGGTTTTAGTAAATCTTGATTTAACGCAACCTGCGGCATCTGGAGATACCTCTGTTAAGAACGAGAACCATTTGTATTTATTATTTCCAAATATAAAAATTGCTTATGACATATATGCACACACCAGGTATGTGAACAAGTCCGAACTTGTCAAAATAGCCAAAAGCTTTAAAAAGAGAGAAGAAACCCGAAAGCCGAAATCAATCGATAAAGCTGTAAGCATTGCAATTAAAAATCGAGGGAAGAATGGTTATCTTGAGGGAGAAGTAGCGACAGAAGGACATTTAATTCTTGATACCGAGGAAAGAGATGGCAAAATAATAGTATACACGATTTCAAGTTTTGGATATTTTGGTTTTGAAAACGGAATTTTTACCAAGATTAGCGGTAGTGGCGCCATTCCTACGGTTATTTCTTTTTCAAAAAACGAAAAGGGTGAATATACTTTGCTTGAATACAAAGAACCTGTGGATGGAGCGGGTTATACAGATTCATTAAAAAAGATGTTTCCGTCAAAACTATGGGATAAGGTATTTTCGGCATGGAAATACTATCCTGAACTGGCAAGGCAACAGGAAACCCAGGCTGGAGAATATCTTAAAAGCATTGGCAGAAAGGCTAAGGTGACCGATTTCAACATTCCTGGTCTTCGGCGCTGATATTACCTACACCATCGGTAAAGACCCCGTCATTATGGATAGTAATTAACCCTTTGGCGTCCAGCTCGCTTAGGACTTCAAAAAGGTTGTCCCGTTTTTCAGCCGGGAGCTCGCGTATAAATGTGTTGATTTCGTGGGGCGAAACATTGGCGGTAAAATGAACACCGCCATGTCTGGCAAACAGGTCTCTGCGCATTGATTTCACCTCCGGTCAATTCAAAAATAGCATGGCCTGAAAGTAAGAAAGTTATACGTAACAATCTTTACCATTGCCCAGATGTTCAGGACCAGAATAGAGCGGGCTGATTACTCTCGGTTTTGCTGCCGGGAGTTTTTTATTGCCTGAAAAACGCTGACAATTGCCCCTGTGGGTGACCATCTTGTAGCCCACAGGGGCGACCAGCGGCTGTTTTGAATGAGAACAACTGGCAGGTTCTCTGCAAGCAGCCGCAAGGACTTTTAGAGCAGTTTTACGGCACCACGAGGACAGAATTTAACGCACTCACCGCAGCCAGCACAGAGGTGAGTGTTTACTTGAGGTACCTCGGCCTTAAAAAACCATTTTTTCTCCTGGGTAATAGCTCCAAAGGGACAGGCCTTGCGAGCTGGGCAAGAAGGGGAACGGTCACATTTGCTGGCATCAATAAAGGCTTTCCTTTTATTTTTTTTCATGTTGAAATAACCTTCTTTCACTATATTTAATTACTTTATTCTATTATCTTATTTCTATTTTAGCAATTGTCAATGAATTTTTCACTATCATTATTCATAAATTTTTCTATAGATAATTTATGCCAAAATAATCTAAGGCGAAAAAAAAATTAATTTTAATAGTAGACAGACGTGCAAATATGTGTTAAATTTTTATTGAGGATACTTGTTAGCATTTTCACTTTCCGGGGGAAATGCCTTGGGTAAAATTTGAAAGGGGGATGTAAAATGCCTGCAGTCAGCGAAAAAGTGGAGCGAGAACTGAAAAGAATTTTCGGGGAAAACGGCTATCGAGTTGACCGGATTGAACGAAAGCTGTATTCCTACGATGTTGGTGCAATTCCGAAGTTGATCAAGCCGTTTCTTCCTACCGGTATCGCTGGTGCTGTGGTGAGACCCAAAAGTGAAACAGAAGTTGTGGAACTGGTAAAACTGGCCCGGCAGGAACGCCTGCAACTAGTTCCAAGGGGAGCCGCCACATCCGGCTTTGGCGGAGTATTGCCAGGTGAAGGTGCGGTAGTGGTGGACCTGACTGCAATGAACCGGATTTTGGAGATAGACACCGGCAAAAAAGCAGTCCGCGTCCAGCCGGGGGTTATCTGGCAGACCCTGCAGAAGGAAATCAACAAACAGGGGCTTGATTTGCGAATTTACCCCACATCTCTACCGGCTTCTACGGTTGGGGGCTGGTTGGCCCAGGGTGGTTCAGGCTTTGGTTCCTATGAATACGGCCCGATCAGAGATAACATAACTTCGGCCCGGGTGGTGCTGCCCACCGGTGAAGTCCGCACCTTTACCGGTAGGGAACTGGGTGACTATATTGCCGATGCAGAGGGGATTACCGGGATTATAACCGAAGTTACTGTTCTGCTCCGGGATCTTGAGCCGGAGGTGCATAGGGCAATCGCTTTCCGGGATGCCCGTTCAGCGGGTCAATTCTTGCAGGCAGTTTCTGCCCGCAAGCTGCAGGTCTGGTCATTAACTTTGCTTAATCCTGAATCTATTCGTTTGAAGAAAAAGCTGCCTCACCGGCATGGCCATCCCTATGAGGAAGCCAATCCGCATATCGAGCCGGAGCTGCCGGAAGCCTATATTGCAATGGTTGCTTATCCAGAGTCCCGGCGTGGGATTATTGACCAGGAATTAACTCAAATCATCAAGGCCAACAAGGGTGAAGAGCTAAGTCGGGAAGCAACTGAACATGAGTGGGAACAGCGGTTTTCGCCGATGAAGCTGAAGAGGATCGGCCCGTCAATTATCCCCACTGAGGCTTTGGTTCCCTTTGCTAGCTTTGCGGATGTAATGGAGGAAATTGACCGGAAGATCAAACATCCCTTTATTCTGGAGGGCATGGCGACTGCTGGTGATAAGATTGTCCTTCTGGGCTTCATTCCCCACGATGAACGGAAATTCGCTTTTAACCTGGCTTTTGGTCTGGCGTTGTCGGTAATCGAAATCGCCAAAAAGCATGGCGGTTCGGTCTACGCTACCGGCTTGTTCTTCCGCCATGAAGCCCGGAATGTACTGGGGAGCGAACGTTACCAGACTCTGGTAAACTTCAAGAAAAAGATCGATCCGCAGGGGATTATGAATCCCAATAAAGTTATTGGTTCCGGGACAATTAATACTTTGATGAGTATTGCTTCTACATTTGAACCTCTGGTCAGGGTAGTAGCCAACGCTGCCAGAGTCAACTTCGGGGATGGGGCCGATCGGACCAAAGAGATCAACGGTATTCCTGGCAGTGTCGCCTTTTTTGCCACAGCCTGTGCCCGCTGCGGCTACTGTGTTCCTACTTGCGAGCAGTATCTGGGCCGGGGGTGGGAATCCCATTCGCCCCGCGGAAAATATGCCTTTATCCGGGAGGTACTGGCAGGACGGGAGAAATTTACCCAGGAGATGGTAGACAGGTTCCTGCTGTGTACCACCTGTGAACTTTGTAATATTCGTTGCCAGCTTAACCTGCCGGTAGAGCATAACTGGATGGAAATGCGAGGCAAGCTGGTTCACGAAGAAAAACGGATGACTTTCCCACCTTTCGAGATGATGGCTGCCTCCTTGCGGGGCGAGAAAAACATATGGGCCGGCAAAAGGGAACATCGTGCAGATTGGCTCCCGGATGATATCAAAGCTAAGATCAAAGATAAAGCCGAAATCATGTATTTTGCCGGATGTACGGCCTCTTATGTCAACACCGATGTGGCTGAAGCGACCGTTCGCCTGCTGGACAAAGCAGGGATTGAATTCACCTATATGGGGACAGACGAGGCCTGTTGCGGGATTCCCATGAAAGTCTCCGGTAAATGGGATGTTTTCGAAGAAATCTTCCGGCACAATGTCGCTGAAGCCAGGAAGCGCGGTGTCAAGACGGTAGTTACTTCCTGCCCGGCCTGTGCCCTGGTTTGGAAGGAGCTTTATCCCAATCTGGCTGCTGAACTGGGTGTTCCATATGAATTTGAAGTAAAGCATTATTCCGAGGTTGCTGCCGAGGCCCTGGCAGCCGGCAAACTTAAATTCGATCATGAAGTCAAGGCCCGGGTGGCATTTCACGATTCCTGCCATATGGGGCGCGCGCAGGGGGTTTATGAGCCTCCACGGCAATTAATCCAGGCCATACCCGGGGTCGAGCTGGTGGAAATGGAACATAACCGGGAAAACGGTTATTGCTGCGGTTCGGTGTTAACCCTGATCGGTGAAATGCCGGTAGCGCCAAAGCTGGGCGGGATGCGGATCCAGGAAGCCATTGACGTTAACGCAGAGGCTTTGCTAGCTCTGTGCCCATGCTGCCAGGTTCAATTGCGGAACTCGGCCAAACATAACGATATGGATATTGCTATAACCGACCTGGCTCGCTTTGTGGCCAAAGGATTGGGATACGAGATCGAGGACAAAACCGGAGCTTCGCTGGAAGCCTGGGGTATATTTGAGAAGTTCATCATCCTGATGTATCCGGAAAACATGGCCAAGCTTATGGCCTCTTTGTTCCCGCAGATGTTTGCCAATATGCCGCCCGGTATGGTTCCGATGATGAAGCTCATGAAATTGATTCCAGGCGGATTGTCCTTAATGGCCAGGATGATGCCGGTCATGATGCCATTGCTGGTGCCTGGCGTCATGCCCAAGGTCATGCCGGATATGATCAAGGAGGTAGCCCGGAGAGTAGGGCCTTTGCCAAAAGATATGGAAGAACTGATGCCGGATTTGCTGCCGAAGACCATGGAAGCACTGATGCCGAATATTCTGCCGCAAATCGTGCCCTATGTAACCCCCATGATGATCGAATACATCAAGACCGGACAAATTCCCGATACCAGGATGTGTCTCGAATTGAGCGGGTTGCTTAAAGATCCTAAGGGATGTATGGAAGCGGCAAAAAGTCATAAAGCTTAAGAATAACTAAACAACCCTGCGGTTTTACTTGACTGCAGGGTTGTTTTTTTATGCGTATAGACAGCATAGGGCCCTTTTGTTACTGGCTGCAGGGGATAAATATTGAAAAAGTACTGCCCTGGCCGGGGGCGCTTTTTACTTGAATTTTGCCTCCCCATAGTTCTACCAGCTGGTAAGTGAGCATTAAGCCAAGACCATGACCATCGGGTTTGGTTGTGAAAAATGGGGTTCCCAGCTGGGCCAGGGTTTCTTCTGTCATTCCAAAACCGGTATCGCTAACTTTAACTTCGATCAGGTTGGCGTCTGGTAGCCATTGACTGGATATTTTCAGTTCGCCTCCAGCGGGCATGCTTTCCAGGGCGTTCTGGATAAGATTGAGGAAAACCTGTTTAACTTGTTCCGGGACCAATTCCACCAGGGGCAAGTTGTCTGCCAGTTCCCGCTGCAGGATGACTTTTTGCTGAAAGGCTCTGGGTTCGCAGAACATGAGTAAATCTTGCAGCAAGCTATTTAAATTGACAGATTCCTTTTTAACAGATTTGCTGATGTAAAGGAATTCGTTGATGATCCGTTCAATCCGTTCCACCTCATTAATTATCAGATGCAAATATTTGGGATTGATTTGATTGGTACTAGCATTTTGCTGGCTAAAAATTTGTAAAAAGCCTTTGATTGTAGTCAGGGGATTGCGGATTTCATGGGCCATACCGGCAGCCAGCTGACCAGCTGTTTTAAACTTTTCTGAGCGGATCAATTCTTTTTCCCGTTCTTCCAGTTGCCATACCATCTGATTAAAGGCCCGATTCAGCTTTCCGATTTCATCATCGGATTCCACTGGAAGAGGTTCAGGTTTTTTCCCTTCCCCATAAGAGGCAATGGCCGTCAACAGTTTAGTTAAAGGCTGGCCGAGAGAATGGGCTAGATATAAAGAAAAAAACAGAGAGACACAAAGAACAACGGCAAATAAGCTAACCAGGTCGCGAGTCAATTTATCCAGGGGGGCATAGAGAACCTGTTCTGGAATGGTAACCCCTACGACCCAGGCCCGGGTATTTGAGGAAAAAGGTTTGACCAGAGCGAAGGCTGCAACAGCCCTGTCCCGGGGCAGATTGATCAGCTTTTTTTCCCTGGCTGCTGTTAAAATCGTGTTTAACTGTAACTGGTGCTCAGTGAGAAAATTATCCTTGAGAATTTTTTGTCGGTCAGGATGGGCAATGAATTCACCTTTTTGGTTAATAATAAAGGCATAACCAGCCTGGCCAAAAGTCTGCTGGCGGCTGCTAAAAGCATCGACCATTTGCCATAAATTAGCAAGGTGAACTGAGGGGGAAACAACACCGACGATCTGGTTCTGGCTCTTTACAGGGGCGGCTAAAACAAGCAATGGACGTTGGACAATGGGAGAATAATAGATATCAGAAAAATAGTACTGACCCTGTAAAGCAGGCTTAAACCAGGGTCTGCTGCTGACATCTTTACCTTCAGCAGAGATATTGGAGTCAGCCAGGACTTGACCTGCAGGATTTACATAAATGGCACCGTCGTACTGGGGATAACTTTCATTAAAGTCTTGCAAGTACTTACGCAGGATGTACGGGCTGGAGGTCCAGGGGACGGACAGAGTCATGAATTTCAAGTCAGTCAAGCGCTCATTTACAAATTGATAAGTGCTTTCTGCCAGGTTGTTAGCCATAATCACCAGATGGTATTCCAGTTGTTGTTTTAAGGCTTCCCGCTCGGCTCGCCAGGAAAAATAAAAGAAAAAGGCAAAAGGAACAATGGTAATAATCAAAAACAATAATAGAATCCGCAGACGAAAATTTAGACGCATTTACTGGCTCCTCTCTGTTGATATTGAAGAGTGGCGAAGAAATTCCTGGTATTCTAAACCCCATTCATACATCTTGTTCAGCACCTCGAGAAACCGCTGACCCATATCTGTTAAAGAATATTCAACCCTGGGCGGCACAACCGGATAGACATGGCGATGTACGAGCTGATCCCGCTCTAACTCCCGCAGCTGCTGGGTGAGGTAGCCCTGACGGATACTGGGTAAAGCCCGCAATAACTCATTAAAGCGTTTGGGCCCATCCTTTAACATCCAGATAATCACCAGCTTCCATTTGCCGGCAACAATATTCTGGGCAATGGCAACCGGGCATTTAAGTTCCAGGAGTTCCTGGCGTATATCCATTTTACTTCCTCCTATTTACAGTACGTTTTTTTGTACTATGTACAAAAAATTATCGTACTTGTTAATTTCTCACCGTTTGATATTATTATAATGCAGCTGAAACAGTTCAGCAATAAATTAGCGGTCATTTCCGATTTTTCTGGAAATCCGCCGCGGCGGATCAAATTTTAGATTTTTCCCCCAAACCACTAACCAATCCTGTTTGCTTTCGTCTTAATTAATGAAAAAGCAAACAGGAGGCGATGGAGATGTCCAAAACTTTTACTCTGGAAGAACTAAAAAAATACAATGGCTTAAAAGGCCAGCCTGCCTATGTGGCTTATAAAGGGCGCGTTTATGATGTGAGCCAGGTGTTTCAAAACGGCGAACATGCTGGCGTGAAGGCAGGAACTGATCTAACAGAGCTTTTGGCTAAAAGTCCCCATGATGAATCAATTTTTAGCAAAGTTCCGCAAGTGGGGACATTGCAGGTTAAGAGCAGCTGTTGCCAGAAATTGCTGGCAGTTAGTGAGCAAAGGGCTGATTTGTTGTTACGCATAGGTTTGGGGACAGTCTTTTTTGCCCACGGGGCCCAGAAACTGCTGGGCTGGTTTGGCGGCTTTGGCTGGTCTGGCACGATGGGCTTTTTAACCCAGGCGCTGGGTATCCCGGCCTTTTTTGCCGGGCTGGCGATTCTGACGGAGTTTTTTGGCGGACTGGCCATTTTGCTGGGGCTGTTTACCCGCCTGGCTGGCCTGGGATTGGCCATTACGATGCTGGTGGCAATGTTTAAGGTTCACTGGGCCAATGGTTTCTTCCTGGACCTGAAAGGGCCAGCTGATGGGATTGAATACGTATTCGTGCTATTCTGGCTGGCAGCTTATTTTGCGGTAAAAGGAGCAGGCAGGATTTCCCTGGATCACCTGCTTGCCCGGAGATCTAAATAAGAAGCCCCTCAGCGGGCTTTTTTCTACTGGTAGGAGGTGAAGGAGATGTCGGTACTTCAGCCCCATGTCCGGGAAAATGATTTGTCCTTTGAAGAAGTTATTGCTGCCAATGAAAAAAAGATTTTGAACCTGCTCTATGGGATGACCGGGGACTATCATCTGGCCCAGGATCTGGCCCAGGAGACTTTTTTACGGGCCTTTAAAGCCTTTCACACCTTTGCCGGTAAAGCAGCAGTATCCACCTGGCTTTATCGCATTGCCGTGAACGTAGCTTTAGACTACCAGCGCAAAGGATTTGTTCGCAGTGAACAGCCGGTGGAGCAAATTGCTGAAGTTAGAGGGGAAGATACCTGTGCTCAGGATCCCGATAAATCATGTCAAAAAAGGGCAATCAGGGACATTCTCTTTGCCTCCATTGCCAGGCTGCCGGAACAGCAACGGGAAGTTTATATTTTGAGAGAAATTAATGGTTGTTCCACCAAAGAAGTGGCTGAAATTCTGGGGTGCTCATCAGCTATGGTGAAATGGCGACTTTACAAGGCCCGCCTGGCTTTAAAGAAAATTTTACAGCAGGAACATAGCTATAAAAAAGCCGGGGTATTTCGGCTGAGCAGTCATGGTATAGAATAAAACCTGAATCCGCTTTCGCAAGAGAGCGGATTTTTTCTTGACAAAAAGTCAAAAAAGGGATATATTTAAACAGTCTAAACATTAGATTGTCTAAACAAGTGAGGGATGCCGATGAATGAACGGGAATTTGAGGATTATTTAGAGCGCTGGCAGGCGGCATTTGGCCGGATCATGCGGAATTTTGGCAATCGGCTGGCCGCCGAGGAGCCTGATTTGACCGGGCCCCGGTTTTTTCTCCTGAACCTCCTGGACCAGCAGGGACAAGCCACTGTCAGCCAGCTGGCAGAGGCTTTGCATGTCAAGCCCAGTTCAGTTACAGTCATGCTGGATCGTCTGGAAAATAACGGCCTGATTGTCCGTTCCCGTGAAACCCGGGATCGCCGGGTAGTCTTGATAAGTTTGTCGGAGGCGGGAAAGGATAAACTGGCTGAGGCCAGACGAAAACGGCGGCTGGTTCTGAAGGGCTATTTGGAAAAACTGGATCAGGAGGAAAGGGAAGTTTTGCTTACCATTCTGGAAAAGATGGCCAAAATTGAGGAGTGATTTTAGTGCAAACACAGGAATGGGCTACCACTATTACGGCTGAAGAGGGCATGGAAAAACGGGGTCTATTGATTTTTGGGTTACTGGTAGCGATGTTGTTTTCCGCTCTTGATAATACCATCGTGGGGACAGCCATGCCGCGAATAGTGGGGGAACTGGGCGGTCTGGGCATGATGACCTGGTTGACTACTGCCTATATGCTCAGTTCCACTGCGGTTGTGCCTATCGCCGGTAAACTGGCGGATTTGCTGGGACGCAAGTCGGTATATGTTGCCGGGTTGTTGCTGTTTATGTTGGGCTCTGCTCTCTGTGGGCTGGCCCAGAGTATGGAACAACTCATTATCTTTCGGGCTCTGCAGGGCATCGGCGGAGGAGTAATGATGCCGATGGCTATGGTAGTAATCGGGGATATTTTTACTGGGGCAGAACGGGCCAGGTGGCAGGGAGTTTTTGGGGCTGTTTTTGCCCTGTCTTCCATCATCGGGCCCCAGGTGGGGGGCTGGATTGTAGATGCCTGGAACTGGCGCTGGGTGTTTTACATTAATTTACCTACCGGGCTACTGGCTACTTTTTTAATCGCCACTGCTCTCAAAAACAAGCGTCTGGAACGACGGGTCCAAATTGATTACCGGGGGATGTTTACCCTGATCGCTGGAGTAGTGAGTCTATTGCTGGCTTTGAGCCTGGGTGGCAAGGAGTATCCCTGGCAGTCCTGGCAAATTCTTTCCCTGTTCGGTTTGGCGGCTTTGCTGCTCAGTGCTTTTATACTGGTAGAGACCCGTGTCAGTGAACCGGTCTTCCCCCTGCACCTTTTCCAGAACCGGGTCTTCATCCTGTTAAGTGGCATTGGTTTTTTAATGTCAATCGGTATGTTTGGAGCCATTATGTTTGTGCCCTTGTTCATGCAAGGGATAATCGGCATCAGCCCGTCTGAATCGGGAACGGTAATGATGCCCATGATGCTGGCCATGATGGCGGCTAGTATTATTGGTGGCCGGCTGGTTCAATTTTTGGGGCTAAGAAAACAGATGCTGCTGGGTATGTTAACCATGGTGGGAGGGTTCTGGCTGTTATCTACCATGGATATGAGTACCAGCAAGCAGCTGGCCATGGTGTATATGGGTGTTCTGGGGGTAGGAATAGGTCTGGTGATGCCATTGACGACTCTGGCCTTACAGGAATCCTTTAGCAAGCAGGAACTGGGAATCGTTACTTCCTCCAGCCAGTTTTTCCGGCAAATTGGCGGTACTTTTGGTATGACCATTCTGGGTGCGGTGATGAATTACCGTTCCAGCCATTTGCTGACTGAGAAAATGAAACCTTTTCTAATTCAGCTGCCGGCGCAGGCTCAATCCTGGGCCAGACAGTTGCAGGAACAGATCAGTCATAATGCCCAGGCCCTCTATTCTACCTTGCTAAACCCAGCTGCACTGCAAAAAATGCCTCTGGCCTTGCAACGGGTACTGGTACCCATTTTGAAAACTTCTCTTGTTGATACCTTGCAGCATGTTTTTCGCTATGGTATGGTGTTTGTCATCCTGGGAGCAGTGTTAACCCTGTTTTTGGGGGAAATTCAATTGACACAGGGACGCAAGTCGCAGGTTTAACCTGTGGCTTTTCTTTTTGTTTGACATTTTTTTGCTAAATGCATATAATCATAACAGAATATATGAATAAGTGTTCAAACAATCAAATAAAAACAGGGGGTGAGAGGATGGAGCGCTGTGATTGTACCATTATCCATGAGGAGGTCGTAAAACAGGTAAAGGAAAAAATGCCGGCGGAAGAGCAGTTATATGACCTGGCGGAGCTGTTCAAGGTGTTTGGTGATACTACCAGAATCAAAATTCTGTATGCCCTGTTTGCGGCAGAAATGTGTGTCTGTGATATTGCAGCCTTGCTTAATATGTCTCAATCGGCCATTTCCCACCAGCTCCGGGTATTGAAACAGGCACGGCTGGTCAAAAACCGTAAGGAAGGAAAGATAGTTTATTATTCCTTGGATGATGAACATATTAAACAGATTTTTGATCAGGGTTTCCTGCATATTACTGAAAAATAATGGCAAGAAGGGATAAAGATGAACAAAGGATTGCTAGCGAAACAGCATGCCAAAAAGGTCCTGCTGTTACAGGGCCTGTCCTGTGCCAATTGTGCTGCTAAAATCGAGGAAAAGGTGCGTAACCTGGATGGGGTGAGGGCAGCCACTCTGGATTTTGTTGCCCGGAGATTAACGATCGAGGTGGAGAACCAGGAGGAAACAGACCGGATTGTGACTGAAGCTTCGCGGATTGCACAGCAGATAGAGGCGGGACTGGAAGTCAGGGAAGAAGAGAAAGGATTACCAGAGGAGCAACTCCTGACAGCAGTAAAAAAAGGGGAATTGTTGCGTTTAGGAATAGGAGCGCTGGTTTACCTGCTGGCCCTGGTTTTGAAAATGCCGACAGGGCTGGAATTGCTGCTGTTCTTGCTGGCCTATGGCCTGGTGGGTGGGGAAATAGTGCTTAAGGCCATGAAAAATATCGGCAGGGGGCAGGTGTTTGATGAAAATTTCCTCATGACCATTGCAACTCTGGGCGCTTTTGCCCTGCGGGAATATCCGGAAGCGGTAGCGGTGATGCTTTTTTACCAGGTGGGTGAGCTTTTGCAGGATATGGCTGTACAGCGTTCCCGCCGTTCCATTCAGGCGGTGCTGGCTATCCGTCCTGACTCGGCCAATTTGTTGCTGGGGCAGGAAGTAAAAAGGGTGAAGCCGGAGGAGGTGCCGGTGGGTGCTTTCATTCTGGTAAAAGCAGGGGAAAAAATACCCTTGGACGGGAGAATAGTGCTAGGCTCCTCAACGGTGGATACTTCGGCTTTAACCGGGGAAGCTTTGCCACGTACGGTACGGGAAGGAGATGAAGTGCTGGCGGGATTTATTAATCAGAATGGGCTGTTGACCATTGAAGTAACCAGGGCCTATGAGGAATCCGCTGTAGCCCGTATCCTGGAGCTGGTGCAATCTGCTGCTGCCCAGAAAGCGCCGACGGAAAACTTTATTACCACTTTTGCCCGCTATTATACCCCGGCGGTGGTGCTGGCGGCTGCAGCAATAGCCTTGATTCCACCTTTGACCTTTTCGACAGCGGGTTTTTCCCTCTGGCTTTACCGGGCCCTGGTCTTTCTGGTTGTCTCCTGCCCCTGTGCCCTGGTGGTTTCCATTCCTCTCGGTTTCTTTGGAGGTCTGGGAGCGGCAGCCCGCCGGGGGATCCTGGTCAAGGGGGGCAATTATCTGGAAGCCCTGAGTAAACTGGAAGCAGTAGTATTTGACAAAACCGGGACCCTGACTCAGGGGGTTTTTCAGGTGGTAGAGGTAGTACCGGCGGGAAAGTGGTCCAGAGAAGAGATACTGGCCTATGCGGCACTGGCGGAGAGTTTTTCTAATCATCCCCTGGCCCGTTCAGTGCTGGCAGCCTGGGGACAGCCGGTAGAGCAGGTTCTGGTCAGCGAGTATGAAGAAATCAGCGGCCAGGGTGTGAAGGCTGTGGTCCAGGGTACCAGGGTTATTGCTGGTAAACGGCAACTGCTGGAGACAGAAGGTATTGCCGTACCGGTAACAGAGGTGGAAGGCACGGTAATCTGGCTGGCCCTTGCCGGGGAATATGCCGGCTATATCCGGCTGGCAGACCAGCTGAAACCTGATGCAAAGCAAGCTATTAACAGTCTACGGCAGCTGGGTATCCGGCGGCTGGTGATGCTGACCGGGGATAGCCAGGCAGCGGCCCGGCAGGTAGCGGAACAGCTGGGTATTACTGAGGTTAAGGCGGAATTGTTGCCCCAGGACAAAGTAGTCTGGCTGGAAAAAATCGAACAGGAAAAAACTGCTCAAGGGAAAGTAGCTTTTGTGGGTGATGGCATCAATGATGCTCCTGTCTTGGCCCGGGCCGATATCGGAATCGCCATGGGGGGGCTGGGGGCAGATGCTGCCATTGAAGCTGCAGATGTGGTGCTGATGCGGGATGAACCGGTACAGCTGGTAGAAGCCGTGCAGATAGCCCGCCGCACCAAACAAATTGTCTGGCAGAATATTGCCCTGGCTTTTGGGGTAAAAGGGATGGTACTTCTGTTAGGAGCCGGAGGACTGGCCACCATGTGGGAAGCGGTTTTCGCTGATGTAGGAGTGGCTCTGCTGGCTGTTTTAAATGCTCTGCGGATCTTGCAGAGCCAGAGACTACCGGATAGAGACCCTTGCTGACAATCTGCCTCCCTTTGTGTTATTATTATTGTGAAAGGGGAGTGGGTTGGATGGTTCAGGTAGCACGGCGTATCGAACTGCTGACTACCGGGATTTTTTCCGTAATGGAGGCCAAAAAGCGGGAAGTGGAGGCCCGGGGCTTGCCAGTGATCAATCTGGGGATTGGCAGCCCGGACCGCCCTCCTGCTCCGCATATAAAAGCTGCCTTGCGTGCCGGGATTGAAAAGGATGTTAATTATCGTTATCCGGTGTTTGAGGGCTGTTTGGAGTTACGGCAAGCTATTGCCCGCTGGTATCAGCGCCGTTTTGATGTGGAACTGGATCCGGAGCGGGAAGTGCTGGTGTTGATGGGATCCCAGGACGGGCTGGCCCATCTGGCCTGGGCCTATATTGAGGCAGGAGACCTGGCTCTGGTACCTGATCCGGGCTATCCCATTTATAGTGCCAGTATCTTGCTGGCCGGAGGGGAATTATATCCTTTGCCGCTGAAGGAAGAAAACGGTTTTCTGCCCCGGCTGGAGGATATTCCGGCAGAGGTGGCCCGGCGGGCGAAACTGCTGACCCTCAATTACCCCAGCAATCCGGTGGCTGCGGTGGCGGACCGAGCCTTTTTCCGGCAGGCAGTGGAATTCGCCCGGCAGTATGATTTACTGGTTTGTCATGATGCGGCCTATTCCGAACTGGCTTTTGATGGTTTTAAGCCTATGAGTTTTCTGGAGGTACCCGGGGCGAGGGAGGTAGGGGTGGAGTTTCACTCCTGTTCCAAGTCCTTTAATATGGCAGGTTGCCGTATAGGCTTTGTAGTAGGCAATCAGGAGGTTATCGCCAACCTGAATAAAATCAAATCCAATATCGATTATGGAGTTTTTAGCGCGGTTCAGGAGGCAGCAATTGCGGCCTTAGAAGGTCCCCAGGATTTTGTTCGGGAAAATGCAGCTACTTATCAGAAACGGCGGGATGTGCTGGTAGAAGGACTGGCTGAAGCGGGCTGGCAGATTCCCAAACCGAAAGGCTCCATGTTTTTATGGGCCCGGATTCCGGCCGGTTTTTCCACTTCCATGGAGTTTGCCCTCACATTACTGGAAAAAGCCGGAGTGCTGATGATTCCCGGTCATGCCTTTGGGGCGCAGGGGGAAGGATATGTACGCATCGCCCTGACCCAGGAAGTGCCGCTCTTACAGGAAGCAGTGGCCCGAATTAAAGCTAATTTTCATTTCTGAACAACTTACCTCCGCTGCCAGCGGGGGTTTTCTCACTTGTTGAAAAGAAAAGGCTGGTGACCAGATTGATTATCGGCTGTGGACGGATTACCCTTTACCTGGCAGATGGGCATTCCCTGAAGGATAAAAGACGGGTTTTACAGAGTATAATTAGCAGAATGCGCAGCAAATTCAATGTGGCGGTGGCAGAGATAGCCGATCAGGATTTGTGGCAGAAAATCACCCTGGGCATTGCTGTCATTGGCGGCAATTCAGCTCATGCGGGCAGCCAGCTCCAGGCTATTATCGACTGGCTGGAAGCGGAACCGCGCCTGCGGGTGGGTGAGGTGGAAACAGAAATACTGTAAATTGGAGGATGGAGAGTGAACTGGCAGGAGACATTATACAGAGGCTGGAAAAAGGGGATAAATACCACCTGGGTGCTGGCCAAAACCATGCTACCTATCTACATAGCAGTGAACTTACTTAAACTGACGCCCCTGTTTACCTGGTTGGCGGATATTTGTCGGCCCTTGATGGCCCTGTTCGGTTTACCGGGGGAAGCGGCTACCGCCCTGGTGATCGGCAATTTGCTCAATCTCTATGCTGCCATTGGGGCCATGGCGGCTATCACCTTAACGGGGAAACAGATTACCATTATCTCTTTAATGCTGTTGCTTTCCCATAATTTACTGGTAGAAACCGCTGTTTCCCGTCAGACTGGAATCGCTGGCTGGCCGCTGGTAGCAGTGCGATTGGGTTTTTCCTTTTTGGCGGGGATCATTTTGAATTTATTCTGGTAGGTGAGCAGGGGTGGAAACAATACTGTCCATCGGCATGGGGAGCCTGCGGCTGATCTGGGATGTGGCCGTTATCGTCATACCTATTATGCTGGTACTGGAGATTCTGAAAGATCTAAAATGGCTGGATATAGCGGCCGGCTGGCTGGCCCCGGCTCTGGGCAAAATCCATCTGTCCCGGGCAGCGGCTTTGCCCTTGCTGGTAGGTTTGGTTTTCGGTATTGCCTATGGGGCCGGGGTGATAATAGCGGCGGCCCGGGAGGGGGAACTGTCCCGCAAGGATTTGCATTTGCTCAGTATCTTTCTGGTACTCAATCATGCTATCATCGAAGATACCCTTTTGTTTGCCAGGATTGGTGCCAGTGGCTGGCTGTTGTTGACAGCCAGGACGGTGATGGCTATTATTGTTACCTGGATGGTGGGAAAATGGTTATTGAAGGAGGAGCAGTCATGGGAAAATTCATCGATGTAATGCAGGTGGAAGAACTGGAGGAAATTTTGCGTCAAGGCGGGAAAAAGCTGTTTTTTAAACACAGCGCTACCTGTCCTATCAGTGCCCGGGCTCACCAGGAAGTGGAACAATGGCTGGCTGAACAGGGGCCGGAGCAGGTAGTCTATCGCATTGTAGTGCAGGCAGCCCGGCCGGTGAGTAACCGCCTGGCCGAAGTGAGTGGGGTAGCCCATGCCAGTCCCCAGGTTCTCTGGCTGGATGGGACCAGTCCCCTCTGGCATACCAGCCATGGCCAGATAACCAGGGCCAACCTGCAGGCTCATATTAACTAATCCAGGGACAGGAGCTGAATAACCGTGCGTTTAGCTTTGCCGAAAAAATATATTCGCCCTCTCTGGCGGGCCATTATCGAATTTGATTTGCTCAGTCCGGGGGACCGGGTGCTGGTAGGCTTTTCTGGCGGGAAGGACAGTTCTTTTTTGCTCTATGCCCTTTCGGTATTACGCCAGCATGCGCCTTTCCCTTTTGAAGTAGGGGCCCTGACCATTGACCTGGGCTTTGAAACGGGTTTTCCCCGGCAGGAATTGGAGGCCTTTTGTCAGCGAGTAGATGTGCCTTTTTATACTGTTCATACTAAAATTAGCGAGCTGGCCCTGGGGGGGGATCGGCAAAGTGCCTGTGCCCGCTGTTCTTTTTTTCGGCGCGGAACCTTCAATGCCTTTGCCAGAGCCCATGGTTTCAACAAGGTGGCTTATGCCCATCACTATGATGATGCCGTAGAAACCTTTTTGATGAGCATCCTTTACAGTGGCCAAATCCAGACTTTCCAGCCCAAAACCTGGCTGGATGAAAGCCAGCTCTGGGTAATCCGGCCGCTGGTCTATTTCCGGGAGAAGGAAATCCGGCGAGCTGGGAAGGAGCTGGGGATTCAACCCATCCCCAGCCCCTGTCCTTTAGATGGCTATACCAAAAGGGCAGAAGTGAAGGAGCTGTTACGCCAGCTTGGCCGGCAAAACCGCCAGGTCTTTGCCAATGTAGCCGCTGCCATGCGGGAAGGCACCCCGGTGGAGCGCTGGCCCCGGGAATTGAGCAAGAAAGAGATCTGGCAAAAGAGCCTGGACTTCTGGCGGAACAAGAGTTAAAGGGCAGGAAGCTGGTCCAGCCAGTCCAGGAGCTCGGCCAGGGTTCCTCGCCAGTGAGCGGGATAAGTGGGTTCACCCCGGTCGATGAGGCAATCAGTGACCAGACCGGTGGTGATACCCAGAGTGGTAGCCACCAGGTCCTCCTGCGCATCATTGCCGAACATGAAACAGGCTTCCGGGGGGCGGTTAATATTTTCACATACTTCAAGGAAATAACGGACTGCTGGTTTGGAACTGCGGTAGCTGTCATAATAGGTGACATGGAGCCAGGGCAGGTCGGCGATACCAGCCCAGTGCATGCGTTCCCGGGTAGCTTCCACAGGGAAGAGGGGATTGGTGGCCAGCACTACCTGGTAGCCTTTGGCCAGGGCTTTTTCTACCACCTGCCGGGCCAGGGGCGTAGGCTGACAGCACTTTTTCAGCTGCGGAAAAACTTCAAGATAGTATTTTTCAAAATGGGGCAGGAGTTCTTCCTGTCCCTTTTCTGTCAGACGGGTAAAGGTATGCCAGAAAGCTTCGGCATTGGTAAGGCGGCCATCATTGGCGATCATGGCCTCAGTAGCCTGCCAGAAGTGGCGTAAAAAGGTTTTGCGGTCTGCCAGCCAGTGGAAATGCTCAGCTACCGCCTGCAAATATTCCTGCATGAATAATTCCTGATCAATAGGCAGTAATGTACCGTCCAGGTCAAATAAAATCGTGTCCCGTTTCATATACCTTTACCTCCTCATGGTGTTATAGTGGTTGACGGCAACAGCAATTTATCATAAAATATACAATACAAGGGTATAGTATAAATCAAGACAGAAGTGATACTTTCATGGGTCCGGTAGAATGGCTGGCGCGTAAACTATACTATCACACAGGGCAAGAAATTTCCAGCTGTCAATCCGCCTGTAAGGTGGATGGGGAAGAATATGGGAGGAAGAAGGAGGAAGAGCGGGATGCCTATCTACATCGACAAAAAGCTATGTGACCAGAACAAGGACTGTCCGGCAGCGACCTATTGTGTACCCCTGGCCCTGCGCTATGACAAAGAACGGGGTGAAATCGTCTATGATCGGGAGAAATGCATGAGCTGTGGCACCTGTGTGGTCCATTGCGGACCGGGGGCCATCTACTTCGCTCAGGATGACGAGGAACTGGCTCTGCTGGTAGAGGAGCTGAAACGGTTAGAAGAGGAAAACGGCTAAAGGCCGCTTTCCTCTTTTTCTATTTGTGGTAAAATGGAGAGGAAATGGAGGGTTAATGGATGCAACACGAATTTTACTGGAATCCCCCTGCTCCTACCGATTTACCGGGAATGCTGAAACGAATGCGTTCTGCCGGTCAGGATGTACTCTACCGGCTGGGGGAGAATGGTTTACAAAAGGCCCTGAGCTGGGATGGTCGACCTGTTTTATTGACAGTACAGGAAGAAGGCACAGTAACCAAACCCTGCTGGCATATTGAGGTGGCTGGCCCCGAGCTACCGCCTGACTGGCAGGAACGGGCTATTGCCTATTTAAGCCATGTCTTTTGCCTGAATTTTGATTTGCCTGCTTTTTATCAGTTTTGCCGCCAGCATCTTCCCCTGGCTGCTCTGGTGGAGCGTTTCTATGGTCAGCGCATGATCCTGGAGCCGACTCTTTATGAAGCGGCCATTAGCTCTATAATTGCCCAGCAGCTCAATCTCAGTTTTTGCGCCCAGCTGAAACGGAATTTGCTGGTCCGTTGTAATTGCCAGTGGCACTGGGAAGGGGTGGACTGGCTGTTGTTTCCTGAGCCACAACAACTGGTCAGGTTGACCGCGGAAGATTTACGTTTACTCAAGTTCAGCCGCAGTAAGGCAGAATATGTACTGGGAGTGGCCCAGGCTACAGCAACAGGTCAGCTGAACTGGAGCAAGGTTGAAACCATGCCGGAACAGGAGGCGATGAGCTATTTAATTTCCTGGCGGGGCATTGGGCGCTGGACAGCAGAGTGTATCCTGCTGTTTGGCCAGGGGCGGTCGGACTTGTTGCCGGCAGCGGATATCGGTTTACGTAATGCGGTTGGGCAGCTGTGGGGGCTGGGACGCCAGGCAACTGAAGCTGAAGTACGGGAAATCGGGGAAGGCTGGCGGCCCTACCGGAGCTGGGTAACCCATTATCTCTGGTTGAGTTTAACAGAAAATTCAGGCAAAGACTTGTAAAAATGACCATAATATGCTATGATAATTACTGTTAAAAAAGAATAACAGAGGCGCCTGGCCCTGAGGGGTCGGCTTAAACGGTATCCGGTGCGAATCCGAGCATTTACTGTGTTGGTGAGCGGGCTCATTGTGAGGGGCCAGCGATGAACCTCAGCCAGTAACCGGCCTGCTGAAACACACCTTTATGCAAATGGGAGGTGGTTTGCTTCAGGCTGTCCGTTAAGCTGAGCGCCTTGCCTTCCCTGGTCATAAGGCTGGGGATTTTTTATTTTACAATGCTGGGAGGGGAAGAGTAGATGAAAAAGTACAAGTCATTAGTTCTGATTGGTTTGGGTTTATTATGGTTTACTTTAAATGCCCCTGTTAATGCTTATGCCATGCACATAGCTGAAGGCTTCCTGCCGCCGGTTTGGGCGGGATTATGGTATTTGCTGTTCCTGCCCTTTTTGGCCTGGGGTTTGTACCGGATAAACCGGATAGTAAAAGCCAACCCCGGAGTAAAGATGCTCCTGGGTTTGGTGGGAGCTTTTGCCTTTGTACTATCCGCATTAAAAATACCTTCTGTAACCGGTAGCTGTTCCCACCCAACGGGAGTGGGGCTGGGAGCTATCCTGTTTGGTCCAGCTGCCATGATGGTGCTGGGCACGATTGTTCTCATTTTTCAGGCTTTACTGCTGGCCCATGGCGGGGTAACTACTTTAGGAGCCAATGCCTTTTCTATGGCTATTACTGGCCCCCTGGTTTCCTATGGACTTTACAAGCTTTTGCAAAAAACCGGGGTGAACCGCAGTTTCAGCATTTTTCTGGCCGCTACCCTGGGGGACCTGGCTACCTATCTGGTGACATCGGTTCAGCTGGCCCTGGCATTTCCCACCGGTGGGCTCATTGCTGCCTTTCTCAAATTTGCCGGGATTTTTGCCCTTACCCAGATTCCGCTGGCCATCAGCGAAGGCTTGCTGACTGTAGTGGTCTTTAATACCATCAGCAATTATAACCGCCAGGAGTTAGTGGAACTGGCAGTTCTGACGGAGGAGGGATAAGATGAAAAAGCAAAATCTTATTTTATTGCTAATGGCCGTGGTTTTATCTTTAGGACCTCTTGTCCTGTTGCCCAATGCCCCTTTCGCTGGAGCTGATGGGCAGGCGGAAGAAGTGATCAGCCAGTTGCGTCCTGACTACAAGCCCTGGTTCCAGAATTTCTGGCAACCGCCCAGCGGGGAAGTGGAAAGCTTGCTCTTTGCCCTGCAAGCAGCCCTGGGCAGTGGTTTTATTGGCTATTATTTAGGCTATCTCCGCGGCAAAAAACAGGCAGAGGAGAAAAAAGGGCATGTTTAATATCGATCAATTTGCTTATAATAACCGGCTGCGTCATGTTCATCCTCTGGAAAAATTGCTATTGACCGGATTAACTATGGGGGCGGTCTTGAGCCGTCCCCAACCGGTGGTAACGGGCCTGGTGCTGCTAATAATGAATGGAATTTTATGGGGGCGGGCTGGTATACCCTTGCGCTATCTGGTGCGGCTGCTGCTTTTGCCTTTTTCCTTTTTGCTGCTCAGTGCCTGGACGATTTTGTTAAGCCTCAGTACCGAGCCGGTTAGTGGGATTATAACCTGGAAAATCGGGCCGCTGTTTGCAGGGATTGACTGGCGGCAGCTGGGGCTGGCCCTGCGGGTTATACTACAGGCTCTGGCTGCTGTCAGCTGCCTTTACTTTCTCATCCTGACTACACCGATGGTTGAGATCCTGGGAATTCTGCGCCGTTTGCAGATTCCGCCCCTGCTACTGGAACTGATGGGATTGGTTTATCGCTTTATCTTTGTGCTGGCGGAAACAGCAGTACAGATCCAGATTTCCCAGGCTTCCCGCTGGGGCTATGCCAGTCTGGGCAATTCCTACCGCTCCCTGGGCCAGTTGATAACCGCTCTGTTGTTCAAATCCCAGCAGCGTTCCCGCCAGCTTTATCAAGCTCTGGAGGCCAGGGGTTATCAGGGGGAGTTAAGGGTATTGGAACCGGAATATCACTGGTCCGGTGCCAATCTGGCCTTGATTGCTCTGGTACAAATGGTACTCTGGTTTATGGCATTAAACGGGGGAGGAGAAAAAATTGTCATCTTTCATTCTTGAGGCCTGTGCCGTGGAATTTGCCTATCCGGATGGGACGGTAGCATTGCAGGGTGTGAATATGGCGATTGAACGGGGAAAGAAAATTGCCGTGCTGGGGTCCAATGGGGCGGGCAAATCCACCCTGTTTTTGCACTTTAACGGAATTTTACGGCCCCGGCGGGGGGAAATCCGTTTTGCCGGGCATAAAGTCAGCTATAAACATAAAGATTTACTGGAGCTGCGCAAACGGGTGGGGATTGTTTTTCAGGACCCGGATAGCCAGCTATTTTCCGCCAGTGTCTATCAGGAGATTTCCTTTGGCCCTCTCAATCTAGGCTTGGCGGAAGCGGAGGTGCGGCGGAGGGTGGAACAGGCTCTGGCAGCCACGGAGATCAGCCATTTACGGGATAAACCGACCCATGCCTTGAGTTACGGGCAGAAAAAACGGGTTTCCCTGGCGGCCATTCTGGCCATGGAGCCGGAAGTGCTGATTTGTGATGAGCCTACAGCATGGCTGGATCCGCGCCATTCCAGACAAGTAATGGGATTGCTGGATAATATTAGCGACAAGGGGACAACGGTCATCCTTTCCACCCATGATGTGGAACTGGCCTATGACTGGGCAGATTATGTCTATGTCATGCAACAGGGACGGGTAATCGGGCAGGGAACACCGGCGGAAATTTTCCTGGATGAAAAGCTTCTGCAACAGGCAGATCTGACTCAGCCCTGGCTGGTTGAGGTATATCAGGCCTTGAGGCAACGGGGGCTAACTAACCGGCCGCTGCCGCGCAATCGACAGGAGTTGCTGGCCCTGGTGCTGGCTCAATAAAAAAGCTGTCCGCAAGGACAGCTTTTATGCTTCACAGAAAACAAAACCTACCAGACCAGGGCCGGTATGGATGCCAAGAGCCGGGGAAATCTGTTCCAGAAAGCTTTCTACCACAGTGGGGAGCTCTTTCAGTTTTTTGTAAAGCTCCCGTGCCTCTGCCTCGGCGGCGCCATGCAGAACAGCCAGCCGGCAAGGGGTTTCTTTAGCCAGCTGTTCGCCTATTTTCAGCAATTCTTTTAACCCCAGTTTTTTTCCCCTTACTTTTGTGAAGGAAAAATACTTGCCTTCTTTATCAACAGAAATAATGGGTTTTAGATTGAGCATTTGCCCAAGAAAGGCGGAAACAGCACCAATACGACCGCCCCGGTGGAGATATTCCAGCGTATCGAGGATAAAAAAGACACGGCTAGTATCCCGCAGATGTACTAAGCGCTGCCAGATAGTATCCAGATCGGTTTGGCCGCTGCGCAGCATTCGGGCGGCTTCCAGAAGCAAAAAACCCTGACCGAAGGAAAGGGAACGGCTGTCAAATACCCGGATGTCCAGGCCTTCATACTGGCTGGCTATGGTCTGTACCATTTGCCAGGTACCAGAAAGACTGCTGGAGATATGGATAGCCAGTACCTGTTTGTAGCCTTCAGCCTTCAGTTGGTCCAGCAAAGCCAGAACTGCGCCGGGAGTAGGCATGGAAGTGGTGGGGATTTCAACCGGCAAGCGAGCATAGATATCCTCGGGCTGGATATCTACCCGGTCCAGGAACTGACCATCCTGATAATTGATGCCAAAGGGCAGGACGTGAATTTGCAGCGCTTCTAACAAGGTCGGGGGTAGATCGCAGGCGCTGTCTGTGATTAGTGCAATGGAAAACTGGGGCATTCTTTCTCCTCCAAATATTTAGATTTCTTTTATTTTAACATATTAACAACCATACTAAAAGCTATTTTAAAAAATTCCGAAAATCGGCAGGTAACGGAGCGCTAATTCCCTGTCCTGGCCAAACCAGGCGCTGGCAGTGGAGCAGAGGACGAGGGGCCAGGGGAGCGGCCGGACCGCCATAATATTTGTCCCCCAGGATAGGACAGCCCAGGTGGCTTAAATGTACTCGAATTTGATGGGTACGACCGGTAACCAGCTCCAGTTCCAGCAGGGACCATTCCTTCCCGGTTTGTAGAAGGCGGTAGCGGGTAAGGGCAGGCTGCCCCGCAGGAATGATGGCGCGTAACTGTGGATGATGGGGATGAGGGCCGATGGGAGCTGAAATTTCTCCCGTTTCAGCCGGAGGCTGGCCCAAAACGATGGCCTGGTAATAGCGGCTGATTTTGCCGCTGCGCAGTAGCTGGTCCAGTACATGATGGGCATGGCTGTGTTTGGCAAAGAGAACAACGCCACTGGTGTCCCGGTCCAGTCTGTGGACAGGATGGGCCACCGGGGCCAGACCTTTTTGCTGCAGGTAATAGGCTACACCATGGGCCAGAGTCGGTTTTTGCCCCTGGTGCGGTCCACCGGGATGAACAGCTATACCTGCCGGTTTGTTAAGAGCCAGGCACTGTTCATCTTCAAAAAGAATATCTAAAGCCATATGGATCGGGGTTAGACCGGGGGCCGGAGCAGCGGTTTCCAGCAGGACTTTCAGCTCATCTCCTGCTTTTACGGTATGGCCCAAAAAAGGGGCACGACCATTGAGCAAAATTCCCCGGCGGCGGGTCAGGCGCTGAATCGCCCGCCCTGATACCTGTAACTGCTGGCGCAGAATAGTTTCCACCGTCAAACCGGCTTGTTCGGGGGGAACAGAATAGGTCAGCCATTTGCGCAAGGAATTTGCTCCTTTCTGTGATATAATGGATAATAAAATTATATCCCGAATTGGGAGGAAGGGAAATGCTTGATTTGCGCCGCACCCTGGCTCTCCTGTTGCCGTTGTCTCTGATGGCAATTGGGGTAATGCTGGTGGACAGAGCCACAGCCGTGCGTTCCTGGCAGGATTATGGCAATTACCATGCCTATGGCTTACGGCAGGCCCAGTTCGCTCTCCTGGCCCTGCTGGCCTTCTTTCTGGCCTGGCGAACTACTGTGCCTTTCTGGCAAAACTGGGCCTGGAGTATGTGGGCAATTGCAGTAGTGCTAAACGGTTTTTTGCTGGTGCCTGGCTGGAGTATAGCGGCCGGCGGGGCAGCTCGCTGGCTCAAGCTGGGTGATCTGGTAATTGCCCCTGCTGGTTTGATGCTGCTTACTACCTGTTTGGTCTTACCCCTCTTACCCCGGCGGCGCTGGATGCTGGCCCTTTTAATGGGCGAGAGTTTGCTGCTGGCAGCTCAGCCCGATTTCAGCCAGATTCCTGTCCTCTGGGCAGCAGGCCTGACGGTGCTGGTCCTGAAGGGCAATTTCGGTCTGAGAGAAGGGTTGGCCGGGGCCCTGGGACTGTTGCTGTTTAGTGGTCTGGCCTGGTTACATCCCTATGTGCAGGGGCGTATTTACAATGTCCTCTGGCCCATACCAGGGCAGGGGGGTGAGGATTATCTGGGGCTGCGCCGCATGTGGGCAGAAGCAGGCTGGTGGGGCCAGGGTTTTACCTGGCGGCAGGAGAGTTATTATATCTCATCACCGGAAGATGATTATCTCTTTGCTTTCCTGGCCCACAAACTGGGTTGGGTAGCAGCTGTACTGCTGGTTATTGCCTATCTGGCCTGGGTTTGGGCGGTCTGGCCGCGGCGCTGGGAAAAGTACTGGCAGGGGGATTACCCCCTGATGGTGCGAGGGGCTTTGCTGGCCTGGCTGGGAAGTGCAGCGGCCTTGCATTTTCTGACCAATAGCGGCTGGTTTCCTATAACTACCATTAACTTGCCCTGGATGAGCTGGGGAGGAACTGGTTTGATTACGACCGCCTGGGCGGCAGGTTTGGCGGCCGGGATGGTAGGAAAGGAAGAAGGAGAGTATGCAGGAGCGGGTTAGACCGCTCTTTTTTTCTTGGTCAGTGGCGACACCGGCAAACGGTGCATACAATTCAATGAGGTGATGCTAGATGGATGAGGTCAAGCTGGTGTATAAGGGCAAGGCCCTGCCCTTTTTTGGACGGCTGCAGGAAAACCAGACCTGGGTGCCTATCCGGCCTTTGCTGGAAAGCCTGGGTCATCGTCTGGTCTGGGATGGCAGTAATCGGATCGTTTATATTGATTCCCAGCCAGTGGTAGCAGTCAAACCCCTGGCCAACCGGATTATCTGTCTGGACGCCGGGCATGGCGGGCCTGACCCGGGAGCGGTAGGGCCCAGTGGCTTGAAGGAAAAGGATGTCACTCTGGATGTGGTTCTGAAGCTGAAACAGCTCTTACAAAATGACGGGGCCCAGGTGATTTTAACCCGGGATAGTGACCGGGTAGGGGAACCGGATAGCCGGGTAGCGGAATTATCCCGGCGGGTAAAGCTGGCCAATAGTCAGGGGGCCCATATCTTTGTTTCTGTTCATTGTAATTCTGCAACCAATAGGGAAGCCAGGGGCACTGAGATCTATTTCCATCATGCTACTGCCCGGTCGCTGGCACAGGCCTTAGAACCACCCCTGCAAAAACCCGGGTTACCCTGGCGGGGGATTAAACAGGGCAATTTTCTGGTCATTCGCAAAGCCCAGATGCCGGCAGTACTGGTGGAACTGGCCTTTATCAGTAACCCCATTGAAGAAAGACTGCTGGCCGATAACGCCTGGCGGCAACGCTGGGCTCAGGCCTTGCGTGATGGGATTATAAATTATTTTCAAAGCTAAACAATATACTTGTAAAGGTTCTGGTGCTGTGCTATATTAGACAGGGCAAATTTTAAATACTGACATACTAAGGAGGAGCAGCATTGGAACAACAGTTGCGCAAGGAATTGGGCTTATTCACAACAATGATGCTAGTAGTGGGTATGGTTATTGGAGCAGGGGTCTTTTTTAAACCGGCTGTGATCCTGAAAGCCACCGGTTCACCGACCTGGTCGTTGGGAGCCTGGATTCTAGGTGGAATCATCACTCTGGCGGCGGGTTTGACTATGGCGGAACTGGCGGTAGCAATTCCCCGTACAGGGGGTCTATATGCCTACCTGGAAGAACTGTATGGGCCAGTTGTTGGTTTTCTCTTTGGCTGGGTCCAAACGGTAATCTACGGACCGGCTATAGTAGCAGCTCTGGCTATTATCTTTTCTGCCCAGCTCGGGCAGCTGTTGCATTATTCTGGCTGGGTAGAAACTCTGGTTGCTATCGGCCTGGTATTGCTGGTAGCGTTGATTAACACAACTGGCACCAAACAGGGCGGTAGAGTGCAAACCATTTTTACCATTGGCAAACTCATACCCATCCTGACAATTATCGGTTTTGGTTTATGGCAGGGCCAGGAGCAACTGGGCTTGTTTACCGGTACAGCAACACGCATTACCATTAGCGGTCTGGGTGCGGCGATCCTGGCTACTCTCTGGGCCTATGACGGCTGGCTCAATGTCAGTTATGTAGCTGGAGAGATGAAAAATCCCAAACGGGACTTACCAATTGCTATTTCTTCCGGCCTGTTGCTGGTTATGGCTGTTTACCTGACAATCAATTATGCAATTTTCAAGGTAGTGCCTCTGACCCAGCTGGAACAGTCGGCTACACCAGCCACTGATGCGGCTCAGATGCTCTTTGGTACATTTGGAGCCAGTATTGTCGGTATCGGCATTCTGGTCTCTATCTTCGGAGCATTGAATGGTTATTTGTTGACTTCTGCCCGGGTGCCTTTTGCCATGGGACAAAAAGGTCAATTACCAGGCAGTGACTGGATCGGCAAAGTTCACCTGACCTTTGGCACCCCAGTAAACGCTATATTCTTGCAGGTGATAATTGCATGTTTCTTCATTCTCACCGGGAGCTTTGATCGCCTTACTGATCTGGCCATGTTTTCCGTCTGGATTTTCTTTGTTTTAGGCCTGGCCGGAATTTTTCTTTTGCGGCGAAGGGAGATAGGCCAGGATCAGTACCGGGTACCCCTTTATCCTTTTGTGCCGCTGGTAGCAATGATAGGGGGAACTTATATTTTACTCAATAATTTGGTTACTAATCCTCTGGATTCCTTGTTTAGCCTGGGCATTACCGCCCTGGGCTTACCGGTTTACTGGTGGACAGGTAAAAAAGAAGGGGCTATTTAGCCCCTTCTTTTTATAATTTTTCACTTACCACCTTGGCCTGGGTGAAGAGCAGGAGATAGTCGCGGCCACCGGCCTTGGAGTCGGTGCCGGACATGTTAAAACCACCAAAGGGATGGACGCCTACCAGGGCCCCGGTGCATTTACGGTTGAAGTAGAGGTTGCCGACATGGAAGTGGCGACGGGCTTTTTCCAGATGTTCGCGGTTGGTGGAATAGACGGCACCGGTCAGACCATAGATGGTATTGTTGGCAATTTCTAAGGCATGGTCGAAATCCCGGGCTTTGATAAAGGCTACTACAGGACCGAAGATTTCTTCCTGGGCAATGCGAGCCAGGGGGTCGACATCAGCGAAGACAGTGGGCTGGAGATAAAAGCCATTGCCTTCAGCTTTGCCGCCACCACACATCAAACGGCCTTCTTGTTTGCCGATTTCCATATACTCCAGGATTTTTTCATAGGCTTTCTGATCAACCACCGGACCCATGAAGTTGCCGGGATCTTGCGGAGGGCCGACCTTGATTTGTTTGGCCTTTTCCACTACTTTTTCCAGGACATAGTCATAGACATCTTGATGGATAATGGCACGGGAACAGGCGGAACACTTCTGGCCCTGGAAGCCAAAAGCTGAAGCAACTATCCCTTCAACAGCGGCTTCTAGATCAGCTTCCTTGTCGACGATGATAGCATCCTTACCGCCCATCTCCGCTACTACTCGTTTCAGCCAGATCTGGCCAGGGGCCAGTTTGGCTGCCCGCTCATAGATGCGCAGTCCCACTTCCATGGAACCGGTAAAGGAGATGAAACGGGTACGGGGATGATCCACCAGGAAGTCGCCAATGGCACCACCGCTGCCCGGCAGGAAATTGATTACCCCGGGAGGCAGGCCGACGCTTTCCATCAGCTCCACGAATTTGGCGGCGATTACCGGGGAAGCGGAAGCGGGCTTTAGCACCACAGTATTGCCGGATACGATGGCAGCAGTGGTCATCCCCACCAGGATAGCCAGAGGGAAGTTCCAGGGCGGGATGATTACCCCTACGCCCAGGGGAATATAGTACAGTTCATTGTCTTCACCGGGAATGCGGGTCAGGGGCTGGGGTTCGGCCAGACGCAGCATTTCCCGGCCGTAAAATTCCATGAAATCAATGGCTTCAGCGGTATCAGCATCGGCTTCAGCCCAGTTTTTACCGACTTCATAAACCAGCCAGGCGGAGAATTCATGTTTGCGGCGCCGCATTTCGGCTGCTGCTTTGAACAGATAACGGGCCCGTACGGCAGGACCTACCTGGGACCAGGTGCTAAAGGTTTCTTCTGCAGTTTTGATGGCTTTTTCAGCCAGTTCCAGGTTGGCTTTGGCTACATAGCCCACCACCTGGTCCTTGTTGCCCGGGTTAATGGAAACCAGTTTTTCCTCGGTCATGATTTTCTCTTTGCCGATCACCAGAGGATAGCTCTGGCCCAGCTGGCTTTCTACCAGGGCCAGGGCCCGGGTCATGGCTTCCCGGTTAGCCGGCTGGCTAAAATCTGTAAAAGGTTCGTTACGGTACTCTTGCAGCATGGAAATTTTACCTCCCTTGAATTTTTTATGGTTTAAGCATATTTTTCAGGATAAAGAAGAGGTTAGCGGGCCTTTCGGCCAGACGGCGGGAGAAGTAGGGATACCAGTCTTTACCGTAAGGTACATAGACCCGCATCCGCCAGCCTTTTTTGACCAGCTCTTCTTGCAAATCCCGGCGAATACCATAGAGCATCTGGAATTCAAACTGGTCTTTACGCAGGCCTTCCTTTTCTACGAATTCCATGAGCTCCCGAATGATTTTTTCGTCGTGGGTGGCGGCCCCAAAATAGACGCCGGAACGGAGATAAGTTTTGGCCAGTTTCAGATAGTTAGCATCAACATCCTTTTTGCTGGGATATGCCACCTCCGCAGGTTCCTTATAGGCTCCTTTGCAGAGGCGAATGGTGGATTTCCGCTTGATCAATTCCTCCACATCCCCGGCGGTACGGTAGAGATAGGCCTGTACTACTATGCCTACCCGTTCCGGACCATATTCATTCAACAAGGTATAAAACAAATCAAAAGTGATCTGACAGTGGTCGGAATCTTCCATATCGATGCGGACAAAATTATTGTACTTTTGCGCCCGCTCCAGAATTTCCCGCATGTTGTTGAGACAGAAATCATAATCAATGTCCAGGCCGATCTGGGTCAGTTTCAGGGAGAGATTAGCCCGCAGCTTTTCCTGATGGATGGCATCAAGGATAGCCAGACAGGCTTCCACCGCTTCCCTGGCCTGTTCCTTACTGGTGATGCTTTCCCCCAGGTGGTCCAGGGTGACATCAATGCCTCTGCTGTTCAGTTCTTTAACTCTCTGAACAGCTTCGGCCAGAGTGCTACCAGCCACGAAGCGGGCGGCACCCCATTTCATCCCATGTTTACTGACCAGGTTGACTACTGTTTTGTTGGCGGCAATGGTAAGAATTATTTTGCGCGCCAGCAGGTTCATATCCATTATGCCTTCCCCCTATTTTTTATTGCCGCAATTTTACGCCAATTTAATTTAGCAATTTTCGTGCCACTTATTGGCCGGGAGCAAACTGGCGTCCAATACAGGGAAAAAGCACTTCCTCGCCCAATTTGTGTCAAAAAACTGACGCCAGTGTCAGTTATCTGGCGTCAGACCCAGGACCTTCATTTTATAGTAGAGGCTGCTGCGGGGGATGCCCAGCAAACGGGCGGCTTCGGCCTTGTTGTAGTTGGCTTTTTTCAGGGCCTCGGCAATCAGCCTTTTTTCTGTAGCTATGGTTACTTCCGGCAGTGGGCCGCTGGTATCATTGTCAGGCAAACGCAATTCTTTCAGTTTCTCCAGGCGAAGATGGGCAGGCAGGGTATCCTGACGCAAAATGCCATCATCGGAGAGAATAACCATCCGCTCCAGGGTGTTGCGCAGTTCCCGTACATTGCCGGGCCAGTGGTAATTCATAAAAGCCACCATTACTTCTGGCTCAATTTCCTGAATGCGCTTTTGATGGATGCTGGCCAGCTCCTGGACCAGCAGGTAGGCCAGTTCGGGCAAATCTTCCTTGTGCTCCCTGAGCGGAGGCAGGGTTAGGGTAAGGACATTCAGGCGATAATAGAGGTCCTCCCGGAAAGTACCTTCCCGGATCATTTTTTCCAGATCCCGGTTAGTTGCAGCGATGATGCGGACATTCACCTTGATGGGTTTAGTACCACCTACCCGGTAAAAGACCTTTTCCTGCAAGGCCCGCAGCAGTTTGGCCTGCAGGCTCAATTCCAGCTCACCGATTTCATCCAGAAAGAGGGTACCTCCTTCGGCCAGCTCGAATTTACCGGGTTTGCCGCCACGCTCAGCCCCTGTAAAGGCACCGCTTTCATAGCCAAACAGTTCACTTTCAAAAAGCAGCGAGGGCAGGGCGCCGCAATTAACGGCAATAAAGGGCTGATTGTAGCGTTTGCTTTCTTCATGGATGGCGCGGGCAAACAGTTCTTTACCGGTGCCGCTTTCCCCCCGGATAAGCAGGGAAGCATCGGTAGCAGCAAATTTTTTGGCTAAATTAATGGTTTCCTTTATAATGGTACTGTGGCCATAAATAGTGGCAAAGGCGTTCTTCTGACTGAGACGGTTGATTTCCTTGCGCAGTTTTTTAACGGTAGTGCTGGTGCGGGTCAGCTCCTGATTCAAGTAAACGATATCTCCGATATCCCGTTCCAGGGAGAGGCTCCCTATCACCCGGTTTTCGCACTGAATGGGAGCGGCGGTAATCAGTACATGGGCGTCTTCCCGGGGCTGGTGGTAGCTTTCCCGAATCACTTTGTTTTCCTTCAGGGAGTGGGAAACCAGAACATTGGGGAAAAACTTGCTGACCGGCTGGCCGAGGATTTCCCTTGCCTTAATGCCATAGAGGATTTCGGCCCGGGGATTCCAGTATTCCACTTCTTCCCGTTCGTTGATGATACAAATAGCCTCACTGGCATGGTTAAGGAGTGTGTCCAGGATAGCCTGACTTTTGAGCCAGCCCCGGATAATGCCAGTGGTGAGGATTTCCCAGGTGATTACCCCCAGGGGATTCTGGTTTTCATCCATTACTACCAGTCCGGGATGCTGCTGGTTGAAAAAAGCCAGAATTTTGGCCAGGGAGAATTCCGGGCCAATGGTTACAGGCCTGGACAGGGAAAAGACTTTGCTGATAGGCAGAGGTTGTTCTGAACGGGCGGCCAGGATGCGTTCCCGGCTGAGTAAGCCCCGAATCTGGCCTTTTTTGCCCAGGATCAGCACTGCTTCCGCTCTGGTAGAGGTCAGCTGGGCCTGTAAATGGGATAAAGGGATGTGGGCTTCCCGGCGCAGAAAAGCTGTGGACATTACTGCTGCAGCTGTAAGAGATGACATACCGATACCTCCTGGGTGTCAAAAAATTGACGCTTTTATATAACAGTATTCGCCTGTTCAGGCAAAATTCCTGCTGGGAGGGAGAGAAAATGGCCCATCCATTCAGTGGAGTGGATTGGGGTCTGGAGGAGAAGAAAATTACCAAACCGGACCCCCGTTTGTTAACGCGAATAGCAGGGTATCTGCGGCCTTACTGGCGGCAATGGTTGCTGGTGCTGCTCTGTATTCTAGGGGGAGCGGTTATGGGGGCATTACAGCCCTATCTGATTAAACTGATTCTGGACCAGGCAATCCCCCAGGGGAAACTGGGGTTATTAAACCTGCTGGTGGCTGGGATAATTGCAACAGCTTTGCTGGGGGGATTGCTGGGGGTGGCTCAGTTTTATCTGGCTACTCTGATTGGACAGAAGCTGATGTATACTTTGCGCCAGCAAATGTATGAACATTTGCAGCAACTCAGTCTCAGTTTTTTTGTCCGCCACAAGACAGGGGAGATCATTTCCCGGTTAACCAATGATGTGGGGGGCTTACAGAATGTGGTGGGGGATACCATTACCGGGCTTTTCAATAATGGCCTGGTTTTTCTGGTTACTCTGGGCTCCATGTTCTGGCTGGACTGGCGTTTGACCCTGGTGGCCCTGGTGGTTTTGCCGGCTCTGGTTTTACCCACCCGCCAGGTAGGCCGCATGAATTACCGGGCCCGTAAAATGGCCCAGCAGAAACTGGCGGACTTGTCCAGTCTGATGCAGGAAACCCTCAACATTTCCGGGGCCATGCTGATCCGGGCCTTTGGCCGCCAGTGGGAAGAAAACAGCAGGTTTGCCCGGGAGAACCGGGAGCTGCTGGAGTTAGAGCTAAAACAGAAAATGATCGGCCGCTGGTTTTTTATGTTGCTGGGGGTAATCACCGCCGCCGGCCCTGCTTTTATCTACTGGTTTGGGGGCTGGCAGGCTATCAAAGGGGAGCTCAGCATAGGGACAGTAGTTGCATTTACTGCCTATCTCAGCCGGCTCTATATGCCGGTTTCAGCCCTGGCCAACCTGGTGGTGAACATCCAGGGTTCCCTGGCCCTGTTTGAGCGTTTGTTTGCCTTTCTGGATGAAGTGCCTGAGGTGCAGGAAAAAGGGGAATCGGTTACTCTGACGGAAATTAAAGGGAGGCTGGAATTCCGGGATGTCTGGTTTGGCTATGAAAAAGACCGGCCTATCCTGCAAGGAGTGAGTTTTGCCATTGAACCCGGACAGACAGTGGCGATTGTGGGGCCCAGTGGGGCAGGGAAGAGCACTATCAGCTACCTGGTACCACGATTTTTTGACCCCTGGCAGGGGGAAGTGCGATTAGATGGAATTGACATCAGGGATTTAAGCCTGGCTACCCTGAGCCGGCATATCGGGCTGGTGACCCAGGAGACCATTCTCTTTCATGCTACTGTGCGGGAAAACCTCCTCTACGGCAAGCCTGATGCGACAGAAGCGGAAATGGTGGCAGCGGCCAGGGCAGCTCATATCCATGACCTGATTATGTCTTTGCCGGAAGGGTATGATACGGTAGTAGGGGAGCGGGGCTATCGGCTTTCCGGTGGGGAGAAACAGCGGCTGGCCCTGGCCCGGGTGATTTTAAAAAACCCCCGCATCTTTATTCTCGATGAGGCTACTTCCAGCCTGGATTCCCATTCGGAGCAGCTGATTCAGCAGGCTTTAGAACCTTTACTAAAAACTCGGACATCCCTGGTGATTGCCCATCGGCTTTCCACTATTCTCTCGGCAGACCGCATCCTGGTGCTGGCCGGGGGGAAAATTGTGGAGGAAGGAACCCATCAGGAGCTGCTGGCACTAAATGGCCGCTACGCCCGGTTATACCGGGAGCAATTTGGACAAACAGCAGAGCCGGCCGGATAAACCGGTCGGCTCTGTAAATACTTAATGCTGGGCGACATCATCCCGGTTAACCATTTTAATGATCAAATGGGCCAGAACCTTGCGCTCTTCTTCATCACCAGCATCCCATAGTTCTTTGAGCAGGCGCTGTTCGCGGTTTTTGGGGTCCACTTTATCAGCCAGGAAGTTACCCAGTTTATAGGCGGCCTTGCTGATAGTTTCCTCCTCCAGGCCTACCCGTTCACCTAGATCTACCAAAGAATGCAGGGTTTGTTTCCATTGTTCCCAGTCACTGGTCATCTGCGGGGTCATAAATATCACCTCCGCTTGTTAGTATGTGTGAACAGAGGGTGTTAATATACATTACCAGTGCTGTTGTAACCAGGTCAGGGTTTCGGTGAGATTCACCAGTTCTGCCCAGCGGCGGAGCCGGGGGATTTCCTGCCAGGCATCAAGAATAACCGGGCGAGGCAGGAGCGGATTTAAGCGAAAATAGCGATGACCGAGCAGGCTGGAGGCGATACGGGCATCAGCCTCCACATCTCCTTCCGTCAGGACAGTAAGCAGGGGAAATTCAACCTGACAGCCGGAGGTAAGGATAAATGTCCATTGTAAAATCCCCCAGTGTTCGGTGTGTTCTGGCAGCCGATGAGGTCCTAAGCCTGTACCGATAGACAGTAAAACTATTTCTTTTAGTTCCCGACTGGCTCCGGCGGGATCGACTGCCAGGCCCAGAGCGACCAGACTGGGGTTGTTGGCAATTACCCCGCCGTCAATGTGGCCACGATGAGCGGGGAAAAAAGTAGGGGCGGCGCTGGAGGCCAGCGCCACATCAAGAACCCGTAAATTCAGATAAGGTGAATCGGGAAAATTGTGATAAAAGATGGGTTGCCAGCAGGGGGCTCGCATCTGAGCTACCTGAAAGGTGGGGATCACCACTTTTTTCCTTAAATCTTTGAGGCACAAATCAGGAGGAAAAATCTGCTCCAGGACTTTTTTCAGCTGACGCTGCTGATAACGTGGCCGCCAGAGATTAAAATAACGGGGACGGAAAATTTGTTTTGCCGTATCGACTGAGAAAAATTCCAGTAAGCGTTCCGGGGTAAGGCCGGCTGCCAGGGCCAGGGCAATAAAAGAACCACTGGAGGTACCGGCCAGCAGATCTGCTTGGGCGAGAAGGGCGGGATGGTGGGTACTCAGGCGCTGCAAGAGGAGCGAAGCATAAATCCCCCGCACACCGCCACCGTCAAAACAGAGAATGCAGTAACTCATGGTTTGCCTCCAAACCCGAGGATTTACCACATATATATGCCTGTTCCCGGGTAAAGAATAACCCCTCTGTATTAGACAGAGGGGCTGGTAGAAGCTTTATTTTACCTGAAAATATTTGCTGCCAGGGACGCCACAGATGGGGCATTTGTCAGGTGCATTCCCTTCGGCAATATGACCACAGACTTCACACACAAAATATTCGGCATCGAACTTGCTTTCCAGATTGGCCAGAGCTTTGGAAAACAGTTGTTCATGGACTTTTTCCGCTTCATTGGCCATGTGGAAGGACCTTTCAGCCTGCTTATTGCCTTCCTGCTGGGCTGTGGCAATGAACCCGGGATACATTTTTTCAAACTCGTAGGTTTCACCCTGGATGGCAGCCTGCAGGTTTTCAGCTGTGCTCTTGATTTCTCCCAAAACCCGCAGATGGGCATGAGCGTGAATAGTTTCCGCTTCGGCAGCAGCGCGGAACAGTTTGGCTACACCGGGATAACCTTCTTTTTCAGCCTGCTTGGCAAAGGCCAGATATTTGCGGTTGGCCTGGGATTCGCCGGCAAAAGCGGCTTTCAGATTGTCAGTAGTACTCATCATTATCTTCCCCCTTATTAGTAATCATTATTGTTACGATTATATTATGGCAAAAAGTTTTCTGTCTGTCAAGGATTTTCTGGAAAAAAATTTAGTGATGGTGATGGTGTTTTCCCTGACAACCACAGGAACAGGAGAATTCCATTTCTGGCAGTTCCTCAACAAATTCGATGCTTTCCAGAGTTTGTTTAACCTGGGCTTTGATATTCTCAATGTACTGTCGGCGCAGGATGGCCTGTTCTTCCTTTTCCGCCGGGGTCAGGCCAGCCTGTCTTTGTTTGCGGGCCAGTTCATTAATGCGGTCAATCAGTTCTCTGGTAATCATAAGACACCTCTTCCCTTAGTTTGTTTTTTTTCACTAAAACAATACTATCATATAATTCCATTCTGGCAAAATATTTGTTATGATAAAGGGTAAGGTGTTAAGGGAAAGGATGGGCGGCGGAGGATGGTGGAAAAAAGGCCCCTGCGGATTTCAATAATGAAACATTTTGCCCTGGCCTTTCTGGCGTTTTGTATTATTCAGATTCTCACTTTTCAATATCTGGCTATCACCAAATATGAAGAAGCACTCCAGAACAATGTCCAGGAAGTGGATGAACGGCTGAAGGCAGCGGTGGAAAAATGGCAGGCGGAAAAAATAGCTAAACTGCAGCAGTTAGCCGAAGAGGCTAACAGATTGCTGAATGATCGAGAAAAATTACAGGCCTGGCTTGTTCATGAAACCAGGGAGTTTTCTGAACTGGATGCCATTGGTGTAGCTGATCCAGCCGGTTGGGTTTGGGCCAACAGTACTGGGGATAATAGCCTGAATGTTGCCGATCGGGCCTATTTCAAGGCAGCACTGGCAGGAAAGACAGTGATGTCCGAGCCAGTAGTTAGTCGGGTTACCGGCAGCCCGGTGCTGGTACAGGCCAGACCTCTGTACCTGGGAGGAAAAATTCAGGGGATTTTAATCGTTACTCTGAACCTGGAACACTTGCGGGAAATCCTTGAGATGGTCAATCTGGACGGGGATTTTCAGATTTACCTGACCACTGCCACCGGGACAACTATTGTTGCTTCGGCAGAGCGTAAACTTCTGGATAAGGAGCAAAGCGGACAGCGGCTTTATCCGGATTGGAAAGCGATAATGGAGGATCGCCTTTACCGGCAAGTGCACAAATATCAAAATCATGCCGGGGAACCGGTGGTGGGCCACTGGAGCTATTTACGCAAGGCGGACTGGGTACTGATTGTGGAAAGCAATATCAATAAAATGGCAGACCAGCTAAGACTGCTGGCTTTTGAAGTGGCGGGTATCAGTTTGCTTTTGCTTATTGCCGGAATTATGCCCCTGTTCAACTATCTGAGCAAACGACTGACCCAGCCCCTGGAGGAACTGGTGGAAGCCACTCAGCGTATCGCTGCCGGAGATTATTCCAGCCCGGTCAGGGTGTATTCTTACCGGGAGATTGAAAAACTGGCCCTGGCTATCAATGAAATGATGGCCCAGCTCCAGCAAGTACGGGCCGAAGCGGAAGCAACCCTGGATGAATTACAGGAACAGCGGGGAGAGCTGGAACGCCGCAATCGTTTACTGGAAGAGATGGCTATTACCGATCCCCTCACCCAGTGTTACAACCGGCGCTATGTCATGAATCGACTGCCCTCAGAGGTGGCCCATGCTCTGCGTTATGGAGAGCCGCTTTCGGTGATTATGGTGGATGTAGATTACTTCAAAAATATCAATGATACGTATGGTCATTTGGTTGGTGATGAGGTTTTGCGCCAGGTGGCAGACTTGCTGCGGGCCAGTACCCGCAAGGCGGATATCCTGGGGCGTTATGGCGGGGAGGAATTTATTATCATCTGTCCCAGTACTTCAGGGAGTGCCGCCAGTCAGTTGGCTGAACGCATGCGCCAAAAGCTGGCTGAGGTCCAGGTTGATGCTCAGGGCGAAAAGCTGCCCCTTTCAGCCAGCTTTGGGGTTGCGGACCTGGTGGGGGTACCATCTCTGGGGGATTATAAGACCATGGCCAACGAGCTGGTCAATCGGGCTGACATGGCTTTGTATCGGGCTAAAGCCGAGGGCAGGAACAGGGTGGTTATGGTATGAACAGGGAACTGGCTAACAGGATTCTCGATCAGCTGGCCCACATCTGGCCTGACCCCAGGCCTGCCCTTCAATACCGTAATCCCTTTGAGCTGCTGGTAGCTACTATCCTCTCTGCCCAGTCCACTGATGAACAGGTAAATAAACTCACTCCAGCCTTGTTTGCCCGTTTTCCCGATGCTCAGGCCCTGGCCCGGGCTGGAGTGGAGGAAGTGGAAGAGTATATCAAGGGCTGTGGCCTCTATCATAACAAAGCCCGGCATCTGGTGGCCATGGCCAGGCAACTGGTGGAAAAGTATGGCGGGCAGGTTCCAGACCAGAGGAAGGAGCTGGAGAGCCTGCCCGGGGTAGGGCGCAAAACAGCCAATGTGGTGTTGAATAATGCTTTCGGACAGCCGGCCCTGGCGGTAGATACCCATGTTTTCCGGGTGGCCAACCGGCTGGGATTGGCCCGGGCGGATAATGTCAGAGATACGGAAGAACAGTTAATGGCGCTGTTACCCCGGGAACGGTGGGGTCAGGCCCATCACTGGCTTATCTTTCTGGGGCGTACCTGGTGCAAGGCGCGCCGGCCCCGGTGCCAGGAATGTCCGGTAGCATTGGACTGCCAGTTTCCGCATAAGTTGCTCTGACATCCTCCCACCCCTAAAAGGGGTGGGGTTCCCCTTCTAGAAGTGGTTGGTTTTATAATTCGCGGCTGCCCGGTACAGACCTAAGCGGCCTGCCCGAACGTTCCCTGTTCACGGCCTGACGGTGTGGTTTTTCTCCACACGAACAGGTTGACCGCAGGGCGTGCCAGTGCGCCCACTACTCCCGACCGGTCCGGCAGTGCCAGACCGGACTCACGGAGA